>JBEKLK010000114.1:0-9697 GCA_050010235.1 Rhizomicrobium sp. | reverse complement strand
CCGCGATCGCATCGATGCTCGCGCGCTGATCGGCAATGCTTGGCGCACCCAGCCCCGCGTTTTGTGACAGAAATCCCAATACGGCTTCGCGATCCTTGATGCTCACGGCGTGCTCTCCCTGATGTCCGGTCGGCCCGCAGCTTAGGAGGGTCGCGGGAGTACGCCAAGGCGCGCGCGGCCGCCGCCGCGGAATTCGGGGAGTTGTGCGGTTAACTGACAAATGCTCATATCCGCCTGCTCCCTGTTGGCCGCTCGGGCCGGTAGAACCTCGGGAGAGCGCGTCCGCGGGGACGGGCCGTGGGAGACGAACGCAAATCAAGGGAAGGACTTTTCATGAGCTCGGATCAGGTCAAGCAGATCATCAGTCAGATGAGTGGCGCTCTCGGCGCCAATTCAGGTCTCGGCGGCACGCTGAAATTCGATTTCGGCGAACCTGGAAGCGTCTATATCGACGGCAAGTCTTCGCCGAACACGGTTGCGGATGGCGACGGTAAGAATGCAGATTGCACCATCAGCGTCACCCTCGACACCTTCGAGAAGATGGTGAAAGGCGAATTGGACGGCACGTCGGCCTTCATGCAGGGAAAGCTGCGCGTGGCCGGAGACATGGGCCTTGCCATGAAGCTCGGGCCGATCCTCGCGAAGGCTCGCGGCTGAACGGATCCCTTTCCATGGAGGGGACGCGGTTCGTCACGAGCCGCGACGGAAAGCGTCTTCGCGTCGCGACATGGGACGCCGCGCCGGGTTCAAAACCGCGCGGCGTCTGCGTCCTGCTCGACGGACAGACGGAATTTCTCGAAAAATACGAAGAGGTGATCGGCGAGTTGCGTTCGCGCGGCTTCGCTGTCGCCGCGCTCGACTGGCGGGGGCAAGGCGGCTCCGCGCGCGCGCTGGCGAATCCGCTGAAAGCGCATGTCGGCGATTTCGCCGAATATGACGAAGACCTCTCGACGTTTCTCGAGAAGGTGGTCAAGCCGATGTCGGAGAAGCCTCCCATGGCTCTCGCCCACTCGATGGGCGGGCATATCCTCCTGCGCATGCTGCACGACCGTCCGACCGCATTCACAGCAGCCGTGATGACCGCGCCGATGCTGCGCGCGCAAACGCGCGGCTATCCGGCATGGCTCGCCCGCGCCATGTGTGGAATCGAGAACGCGATCGGCAATTCGACGCAATGGGTGTGGGGCATGGACAAGCGCGATCCGCTCGGCATGCCATTCGAGGCCAATCTCGTGACCTCGGATCGGGCCCGTTTCGCCCGCGCCGGCGCGATGGTGGCGGCGCACAGCGATATCCGCCTCGCCGGACCGACATGGGGCTGGCTCGAAGCCGCGTATCGCTCGATGGCGCGCGTGACGGCGCCGGGCTACGGCGAAGCGATTTCGACGCCGGTGCTGATCATCGGCGCAGGTCGGGACCGCATCGTCGATACGAGCGCCGAGCGCGAATTCGCCCGCCGCCTGCCGCACGGCACCTTTGTCGAATTGGCCGATGCCGAGCACGAAATCATGATGGAGCAGGATTCCATCCGCGCCCGCTTCTGGGCGGCGTTCGACGAATTCGTTGGAAAGTACGTTTAGATTTCCCGACGGCTTGCAAGCCTCACTGCGCGGTCGCGGGTTCCTCGACCCGGCCGCCGCCGACCGGCGGCAGATAGAGCAGCAGTGCCGCGGCGACATAGGTCGACGAGAACGTGCCCACAAAGATGCCGAACAGAATCGCCGAGGAAAAATCGAACAGCGTCGGGCCACCCCAGATCACCAACGGGATAACCGAGAGCGACGTGGCGACGGACACCAATGTCGTTCGGGTCGCGATCTGGTTCGTGGACAGATTGATCAGATCGCGCAGCGACATGCGTTTGTATTTGCGCCGGTTCTCGCGAATGCGGTCGAACACCACGACCGTGTCGTTGATCGAGTAGCCCGCCAGCAACAGCAGCGCCGCCACCGAATTGATCGAAAAGTTCAGATGCAGCACCGAATACATGCCGGCGGTGACGAACACGTCATGCCCGGTGGCAATCAACGCGCCGATGCCGTATTGCCATTCGAACCGGAATGCCACGTAGATCGATATCAGAAGGATGGCGAGCACCGTCGCCTTGACACCGTCGCTGAACAATTCCGCGCTGACCTTGGGGCCGATCACATTCTTGGAGCGGATCGAGTAGCCGGGCCCCAGCTTGGCCTGGATGGTGCCCGCAACCGAATCTTCCTGCTGGGTGGCCCGCGGCTGGACACGAATCTGGACGCAGGAATTGACGGGCGTGTCGCACGTCCCCGTGCCGACATACTGAATCTCGGTGTCGTTGAAATTGAGGCTCGCGACCTGGCTGCGCACGGCGCCGACATCGATGGTATGCGCCGATTTCACGGTGAGTTCGACGCCGCCCGCGAAATCGATTCCCAGATTGAAGCCGTTGAACCAGATCGAAAGGATCGAAACGAGCAGCAAAATGCCGTCCGCCGCGAATGCGAGAAAACGGTATTTGACGAAATCGATATTGGTGGTTTCCGGGATGAAACGGAGAAACGTCATGGAATGGGGTCCGGCAAAGCCGCGCACACATAGCGGCTGGGCGTCGGGGCGGCAAGCTTGCCGATCACGAGCAGTCCCAAAGGCGACGGCTGGCCCGCTAGGGGCCGGATCGTTTTACGGCCACCGGCGTCAGGCAGATATCGAGGATCGCGGGGGGCTTACGGACGAAAAAGGCGGCGGTGATGTTGCGCTTCTCATCCTTTTTCGCGGCGAAGGCCTGGGACTCCGTGCGCATGACCTGGAAATGAGGCTGCTCGGCCGCCGGCAGGTCGGCCGCGATGCGGACGCGCAATATGGGGTCCTGCTTCTTCACGTCCTGGATGACTCCGGCATCGACATCCGGGTCGCCGCGCTCCAGCTTCTGGACATATTGAAGACCCGCGATCACCCGGCCGAAGGCGGAGAGGTTGCGGTCGAGCCGGCGCGGCGCCTCGCCGATCACGATGTAGAATTCGGTCGAGGCCGTATCCGGCGTGTCCTCGCGCGCGAACGCGAGCGTGCCCGGACAATGGATGATCCACATCCGACCCTCCTTGGCGTCGCGGCCGACGGGGAACCCGTCGACGTGACCCACTTCCGGCGCGAACAAATCGGGCGAACCCAGAGGCGTGAAGATCACGTCGTTTGCGATCGGCCGGTCGAACTCCGCCTTCAGCGGCGGCCACTGCGCATCGGTCGCATCGTCCTTCGGATGATCCTTGGTCGAGGGAGTGCCTTCGCCGATGCCGCCCTGCGCGACGAAGCCGTCGATCACGCGATAGAAAGCCTTGCCGTCATAGAAATGCGCGCGCACCAGCGCCTTGAACCGCGCGGCGTTGAACGGCGCGAACTCGGGCGCCAGTTCGATGGCGACCTGGCCATAGCGCGTGTCGAGCAGAACAAGATTCTGCGGATCCACATCGCGCCAATCGGCCGGCGACGGGGCATCTGCGGCTCGCGCGCTCGCGGCGATGGCTGCGGTCGCGACAAGCAGCAAGGCGATCCCTTTCATGTTTCGTCCTTTCGTGCGCGCTGTCCGTAGCTCTTCTCCTCGACGAGTTCGGACTTCAGGCGCAGATTGATTTCACGTTTCACTGCAGCCCGCGCGTCGTTGCGGGCATAGACCGCGCGGGCCAATGCGACGAAATCCGCGTCGAACTCCGCGGCCGCTTCCTTGGCCCGAATGCGGTCTTCGATCTGCCACAGGTCCTCATTGATGGCGCCGAGACGCGTCTTGAGACGTTCGATCCCGTCATTTCCGGCAAGCACGGGTGCCGCGATTTCGCGAATGAGCGACAGCTCATGGGCGACATTTGCGTGCGCGGCCTCATTTGTAATCCGCGCAGCCTTGATTTCGAGAATAGTCAGCTTGTCGATCAATTCGCCCCAGGAAACCGGCACGTGCGGCACGGCAGGAGCATCCCGACTTTCCACCGGCGTCTCCAATTGCGTTTTCATCTCCGCAAACACACCCGACCAGTCGCCCGGCGTCTTCTGCCGGAACAGCCGCATCGTAGGATACCAGGGGCTGTCGGAGCGATCGAGAAACCAGCGCCAGTCGGGAACATATTTCAATGCCACCCAGACCGGGCGTCCTAGCGCGCCGGCCAGATGGGCGATGGCCGTGTCCGACGCGATGACGAGATCGAGGTTCTCCATGACCGCGGCAGTGTCGAGAAACGCGTCCGGACCGGCGTCGAATTCGTCACCCAGGCTTTCGACTGCCATGCCCGCCGGCATCCCGCGCAACTGCTCCGCACCGGCATTCTTCTGCAGGCTGATCAGCCGCACACCGGGAATCTTCGACAGACCTTCGAATTGGCCGAGCGGGAACGATCTGCCGAGGTCGATGGGACCCACCTTCCCGCCTTGCCAGCAGATCCCGATCTTGAAACCGCCGGGTCCGATTTTGTCTTTCCACATTCGGACCCTGTCCGGTTCGGCGCGGAGATAGGGAATCTCCGCCGGAATCGTATCTGAGCCTGTCCCGAATGCCAGCGGCATGCCGAGAAGAGCGATCTGAAGATCGCTGTCGCCAGGCTCTGCCTTGAAATCTCGGACTTCAATGGCCGGACTGAGGCTCTTCATGAGCCGCACAAGCTGGTCCTGCACGGACAAAACCACTCTCGCGCCACGGGCTTCAGCGAGCTTCGCGTATCGGCAGAATTGAATCGTATCGCCCAGCCCCTGTTCCGCATGGACGAACAGGGTCTTGCCGCGCAGATCCTCCTTGCCGGCCCATGCCGGCAGCGGGAATGCGCGCGGGGCAATCGCCGTGTCCCGTTTGTGACGGTATTCATAAAGGCGCCAGCCTTCTTCGACCTGCCCCATCAGCAACAAACTCAGACTCTTGTTCCAATAGGCTTCGACAAAATCGGGATCCTGCGCGATCGCGCGATCGAGACTCGCAATGGCCTTGTCGAACCGCTTCAGATTCCTGAGCGCGACGCCCCGGTTGCTCCACGCTTCGGGATAGTCCGGCCGCAGCGCGATGGCGCGATCGTAGCCGCACAGCGCGTCATCCTCCCGCTCCAGATCCTGCAGCACATTGCCCCTGTTGGCGTGCGCCTCGGCAAAATCCGGCTTCAGCGCAATGCTGCGTTCATAGCTTTGCAGCGCGTCGACCGGGCGCTTCAGGTCCCTCTGCACGATGCCGCGATTGTAATAGGCCTCGGCGTAGTCGGGTTTCAGCGCAATCGCGCGATCGTAGCTTTGCAGCGCTTCGTCCAAACGGTTCAGCGCCTTCAGCGCGTTGCCGCGATTGCTCCATGCGCCGACGAAGCCGGGATTGCATTCGAGCGCGCTGTCATAACTGCCCACAGCTTCGTCCAGCCGCTTCAGCAATTGCAGGACATTCCCCCTGGCATTGCGCGCGTCCGCGAAACCGGGGTGAATCTCAATGGCGCGGTCGTAGCTCCGAAGCGCTTCATCGAGGCGCTTCAGGCTCTCCAGCGCAATGCCGCGGTTGTAATGCGCATCCGCGTAATCGGACTTGAGCGCGATAGCCCTGTTGTAACTTTGCAGTGCATCGTCCAGCCGACCCAAATATCTGAGGGCATTGGCCCTGTTGTTGAAGGCTGCCGGAAACTCGGGCTTGAGCGTGACCGCGCGATCGAAGCATGGAACTGCTTCGTCGACGCGCTCCAGCGCATTGAGCGCGCTGCCCTTGTTGTTCCACGCATCGGCTAAATTCGGGTCGAGCGCAAGTGCCCGGTTGCAGCTTTGCAGCCCCTGCTCGTATCGCTTCAGAGAATTGAGTGCCCCACCGCGATTGCAATGCGCAGCCGCGATATTGGGATTGAGCCTGATGACATCGCCATAGAGCGTCAGTGCCTCGGCAAAGCGCCCTTGGCTATGGTGCTCGACGGCCTTCGTGAACAGTTGGGCGACTTTATTGGCCATGATATTTCTTTGTTCGGTCGTCGCCTGCAATTTGACAGTATGATCGAAATGTTGACTCCGCGAGGACGGAGCCACACCCTTGCGACCGCACGGAGCCGGTCACGGCAAAGTAGAGTGCGCCGTGCCGTCCGCCAAGACGGCCAAACAGGAGAATGACATGGTCGGTACCGGTTCCATCCTGGTGATGGTCGTCTGGATCGTTATTGCCATCTGGCTCATCGTCGCGTTCTTCTCCGGTTTTTTCACCGTGCAGCAGCAGAGCCGCGCGATCATCGAGCGGTTCGGACGATATCTGCGCACCGCGAAGCCCGGCCTGAATCTGAAGGTCCCCTATATCGACCACGTGGTGCAGCGGGTGTCCCTGCGCGTGCAGCAACTGCCCGTCGAAGTGGAGACGAAGACGGCCGACAACGTGTTCGTCAAACTGTTCGTCGCGGTACAGTACCGGGTGGTGGAGGGCAACGAAGCGGATTCCTATTACAAGCTTCAGGACCATGTGGAGCAGATCAAATCCTACGTGCTCGATGTCGTGCGGGCCAAAGTCCCCAAGATGAGCCTGGATGAAGTGTTCGAAAAGAAAGACGACGTGGGCCTGGCCGTGAAGAACGAACTCGACGTGTCGATGAAAGTCTACGGCTTCGAGATTCCCAACGCCTTGGTGACCGACGTCAATCCCGCCGACAGCGTGAAGGCCGCGATGAACGAGATCCAGACGCAGCAGCGCCTGCAGGTCGCGGCGGCCGCCAAGGGCGAAGCGAACAAGATTCTCGTCGTCAAGAACGCCGAGGCGGAAGCGGAATCGAAGCATCTTCAAGGCGAAGGCATCGCCAAGCAGCGCCGCGCCATCGTGGACGGATTGCGGGATTCCATTGCCGCGTTCTCCGACAAGGTGGGCGCCGTCACGGCCCAGGATGCGCTCAATCTCGTTCTTCTCACCCAATATTTCGACACCCTGAAGGAGATCGGCGTCTCCGCCGGCAGCAAGGTGATCCTGATGCCCCATTCCCCCGGCGGCATGACCGATATCGCCGAGCAGCTCCGCTCGGCCATCATCGCCGCAAACGAATCCTCGAAGGGGGAGAAATAGTCGGCCACTACTCCACCACTCTCAGCACATTGTTGGCGCGGTTTTCGTCGGGGATGACGTGGTCCGGATCGACGGTGACGGATGCGATCGGCCGCGTGCTGTTCAGTTGAATTTCCACGGTCTTCTGCTTGATCCATGCTTCGGCCGGCAGATGGAAGCGCGTGCGCTCGCCGCCCTGAAACACGATCTCCACCGTCGCCGGCATCACCAGCCGGTCGAGATTGGCAATCGTCACCACGGCCCCTTTGCTCCAGCCGCCCTTGGCGGGAACGGCGCTCTGCACGGCCAGATCGAGCTTCCAATTCTCGAAATACCAGCCCCGCCAGAACCATGAGAGATCCTCGCCGCCGCCGCTTTCCATGGCGCGGAAGAAATCCGACGGCGAAGGATGCTTGTAGGACCAGTCCGCGATGAATTTGCGGAACGCCCAATCGAAACGATCCGGCCCCAGAATTTGCTCGCGCAGGAGCACCAGGCCCAGCGCCGATTTGAAATAGGTCAGCGAATGCCGGTATTTCTCCGTGATCTGATCGGCACGCGTCAGCATCACCGGCGCGTCTGAGTCCTTGAGCAGAGGCAGGATTTCCTCCACCGGGTTGCCGCCCCCCGGCGCATATTCCGAATCGCGCTTGGGTCCGTATGCGCCATGCTCGAAATCGCCGGACTCGTAAGTGTCGATGAAAGTGTTGAATCCTTCGTCCATCCATTGATCGCGCCGCTCGTTGGTTCCGACGACCATCGGAAACCAGGTGTGACCGATCTCGTGCGCGGTGATGCCGAACAGGTCCTTGCCCTTGTCCGTGATGCTGTCGAAGACAAGCGCGGGATATTCCATGCCTTCGACAGGACCCGCGACATTGACGGCAACCGGATAGGGATAGACCGTCCAGCGGCGCGAGAAATTCTCCACCGCGTCCTTGACGTATTCCGTCGAACGGCCCCAGGCTTTATTGCCCACGCTCTCGGCCGGATAGAACGACATGGCGAGAGACGTCTTGCCACCCGGCAGACGGATGCGCGCGGCATCCCACACAAAGGCCGGTGAAGCGCTGAACGCCACATCCCGCGCATTGCCGAGATGGAATCGCCAGGTCAGCGTGCCGCTTTGGACCGGCCGGCTCTTCGGATCGCCGATCTCCGCAAGCGGGCGGATCATCACGGTCGCGTCGCTGGCGCGCGCCGCTGCCAGCCGCTGGAGTTCGACCGGCGTCAGCACCTCTTGCGGATTTTGCAGTTCGCCGGATCCCGCCACCACCATGTTCCACGGCACGGTCACGGCGTAATCGAAATCGCCATATTCGAGATAAAATTCCGCGCCCAGATAAGGGAGAGTGTCCCAGCCGCGCAAATCGTCATAGACCGCCATGCGCGGATACCACTGCGCGATGTCGAAGATTTCGCCGTTGCGCGTCGCGACATGCGCCGTGCGGCCGCCGGAGACGCCCGGAACCGTATAGTGATAGCGGATATGGATGAGAATCTTGCCGCCATGCCCCGCCAGCGCTTGCGCCAGCCGGATCTGCAGGCGCGTGTCGGAGACGAGCGTATCGGGCTTCGCCGTCTGGCCCACGATTTCGACAGCGTCCAGTTCGAATCCTGGGGTGAAATGCCCGGTCCTGTAAGGCGACGAAAAACGCGCGCGCGCATCCTCGCGATAGATGTTCTGGTCGAGCTGGAGCCAGACGCACGCCAGCGCTGTCGGGCTGTTGTTGGTGTAGGTGATGGTCTCGTCGCCCGTGAGCCGGGCGCTTTGGGGATCGAGCGTGGCGGCGATTTTGTAATCCGCGCGGTTCTGCCAATAGTCCGGCCCCGGCGTGCCGTCCGCCGAGCGATAGGCGTTGACGGGCGAAGGCAGCGTCAAAGGCGCGAAGGTCTCCAGCGGATTGTAGATGGCGTGATCGGCGACGGGAGCTGTTGTCTTCGGCTTTTCGCAGCCTGCCAGCAGCGACAGCATCAGGGACCCGACGAGAATACTTCGTGATATCGACATCGTTGCTCCGCGGTCAGTTCGTCACGCCATCGATCAGACAGCAATGCAGGGATTTCGAGAAATTTGGCGTACCGAAGACGGCCAAAATCTGCAATTTTTTTTCATTCCGGAATATCCAATATAATCAATTACTTGAGGCCCAGGAGCAGGGCTTTCGAGCCCTGCTCTTTGCCCTGCTGTTTTCCCTGCCCGACGTCGTGTCGTTGCCCCGGCGCGATCCCGCTTTTCCGGTCCATGTGCGATCTCCTGCGCCGGGAAACCGCTCAACATGGCAACGCAAATCGCCGCGCGCAATCGCATTGAATCGGATCGCGCAAAGAAAGTTGGAACGTTGTTCGAATCTTCGGCGAATCCGGCGCGCGAATCCATTTGCGGGTCAGGCGGTTAGGGACCGATCCGAAAAATTTGGCGGCCTCCGCATCGATGAAGTCTTGCAGATGCTTCTTTGATGTGGCTGTCACCGGATTTGCAGACATGATTTGCAGACATAATGTGAGCGTTACTCAGATGGAGAAATATGAGCGGTCTTGGATTGAAGCGAATCGCGCCGCCCCCTTCCGCCTCGCTGCGCTCAGCACCTTCCCCCGCGAAGGGGGGAAGGCTAAGAAAAAGAAAGCGCTTCGTCTTTCTCACTAACCTTCCCCCCTTGCGGGGGAAGGTGGCGCGCGGCGCCAGCCGCGTGACGGAAGGGGGGCCGC
>JBEKLK010000113.1:0-9771 GCA_050010235.1 Rhizomicrobium sp. | reverse complement strand
CTTTTCGGGGCGGCCGGCGACGGTCCCGGCCGAGGTGCGGCCCGCGGATGACGACGCGCTCAACCCATATGGCGATGCCCGCTCTGGCCTCGATGCAGTCAATGAGATCGGTTTGCCGGCGCCCGGTGAGGAGCGTGAGTATTACGGGCACTTCTTCGTCCAGAACCAAACGTTTTTGCGCGGGTGGGCTGCTGCCCGCAGTAAACCGTCAGAGAGTCTGCGCGTTTCGATTGTCGTTGACGATGTAGAAATAGGTGCCGTTCTTGCCGATCGTCCGCGAGCCAATCTTAAACATCTGTTCGGAGACGATATCCATCATGGGTTCGAAGTTCAGATTCCGCCGAGATATTACGACGGGAAACCGCATCAGGCAGCGGTCCTGGCGCCGGACGGCGATGCGATCGGACCGCGGCGCAGCTTCACGGTCGCTCCGGAGACGATAGCTCCAGAAATCAAGATCATCGAGGTCTCGCCCAGCGAAATCTCGGGTCTGGTGAGGGTCTCGCCGGATACAATCGTGAACCGCAATCTCCTTTGCGTCTGGTTGCGGGGCGAGCGTCTTCCGCCGAATGCGGTTCGACTTAATATTTCGGATGACGGCGAAGGTCCGAAGAGTTTCCGCCTGACGTTTCCGAGGCTGACGATCGCCGACTTGCTCCGCGATGACGCGCATATCGGCCTGATGGGCGGGTTTGAGGTCGAAGAAGGCATCAGACTGCGCGACGCGCTTGGAATCTCGATCGTCCGGGGATGGAACAATGTATTGACGGTCTCTTCCCGCGTGCTGCTTCCGGAAACGCTGACACTCGGCCTGAAACTCGCCGTCTATTTCGGCGCCAGGCTCGGAACGCCGGCCGTGGTCGCCGACGTGGATTTGTCCCTCGGAAGTGACGAAGTCGTGGTCGACGGCGCACCGGACGGAGATATCTACGCTGCCATCGTCACGGATGGCGATGAGACACCCTGGGCCGAACCGGAACGTCTGCCGCGCCGTTTGGGAGAACTGGTGGTCGATCCGACATTCCGCGATTGGACCGACGGAGCGCCTCGTTCCTGGGCTGTCGGCAAGGCCGTCGACGAGGTATTTCAATCTTACTATGCGTTCAGCCACGAGACATTGAGACAATACGGGCTCTCGGGAAATTTGATCGTGCTGAAATGCCCCGAAGGTCGGTGCGATGGCGTCGAGATATTGCGACAGGCGATTTCCTGCGAAGCCGTCGAGCGGCTTGGTCCCAGTCTTCTTTTCGGGCTGGCGGCCCGCGCAACCGGGCCTTTCGATGTTACGGTCGAACTGGGCGATCAGGATGGGTCGATTGCGTCGGCCACTTTCGGCATCGGAACGGACTGGAGCTTTGTGACACGCCCGGCCGTAACGCGCGACGGCCGGCCGCCGGCGCGCGATTGTTTCGTCAGAGTCCTGCTGACCGGGAATGTGCAGGGCGGGGACACCTGGTGCGAATTTGCGGGATTGGCTTGCGGCGAGCAGGCGGTCTTTCGTAGAAAATCCGCCGCAACGCGGCAAGAGAATGTCTCCGAAAACCTGATCGAGAATGCTCATTTGTCGTCCTGGCCGAATGGCCTGGACTTCAGTCAGGCAATGGGCCGTTTCCAGACCGCGGCGGGCTGGTTTGTCTATAACAAGCGTTCGCTCGGCGTGCCCGAAGTTTCACTTCGTCCCGCAAAGCCGTTGCCCGGTCACTCTGCGGCTTCGTCCGGACGTTACGCCCTCGGCATTTCGGCATCGGATGTTCCCAATTATTGCCGGCTCGAAATCCGGACCCTGCGCGTCGCGCTGGAGGAATTGGCGGATTATACGCTGAGTTTCGTCGCGAGCGCCGATGTGCTTTCCCCGACGATGAAGGTCGACAGGCCTCAGTGGACGACGATCGATCGTTTATTCCTGCTGAGGCGGACCACGCATCTTGTCGACGGCGGCAAAGAGGCTCGCGATGCCCGCCTTGCGGCGATCGGCAGCCGCGTACTGGTAACCAAGAGTCCGCAGAAGTTCACATTCGGGGCATGGACCGACATGCGCGACGAGGCTGTCGCCGTTCTCGACGAGGAGCGGGGGACGTCCGAAGATTTCATCGTTGTCGAATTCAACGAACCATTCGCGATATGCCTTCAGGGCATCGAGCTTATAAAGGTGCCGAAGTCCTCCGTTGAATCGCGGTTGGGCGAGCTGAGCTTCGAAGACGGCAACATAACCGCGCAAATTCCCTATCTCGAAGACGGGCCCTATCTGCGCGCATTGAAGGGTGTGGTCGAAGGCGATATCGGGGTGTCAAAAACGCCTGCCGTCGCCGGCGACGGAGAAGACATATCGCGTTGGTCGTGGCGATATCGCGAATTCGGGTCGATCGACGTGATCGTTTGTATGCACGATGCCGTCGATGAGACGCTCGATTGCCTCAAGTCGCTCTGCCGCGCGTCGTCTGTTCCGCACGGCGTATGCGTGATCGACGATGCGTCGTCGATCGTCGCTCACAATCGCGTCTGCGAATTCATCCGCGACAAACCCTGGATGAGGATTGTCCGGAATGCGGAAAATATAGGTTATACGAGATCCGCAAATCGGGGGATTTACGCGTCGGAAGCCGATTGGGTGGTGCTCCTCAACAGCGATACGATCGTCACCAGGGGTTGGCTCGAGGGCATGCTCGAATGCGCTGCCAGCCATCCCAACACGGCTTGCGTGGGCCCCGTCTCCAACGCAGCCACGTATCAGTCGGTGCCGGAAGTGCATGACGTCAACGGCAAATGGTGCGTGAACGAATTGCCGGCAAAGGTGGAATTGGAAGAGGTAAGCAATTTCATCCGAACGAATTCCCTGAAGGCCTTTCCCTCGGTTCCTCTTCTGAATGGTTTCTGCACGCTGATAAAGCGCGAGATATTTGTCGATCTCGGGGGATTCAACGAAGCGGCATTTCCAGCCGGCTATGGCGAGGAAAACGACTTATGTGCGCGCGTCACGAAGGCGGGATACCGCTTGTCGCTCGCGGATCACGTCTATGTCTATCACCACAAATCCGCCAGTTTCGGCTCGGGCCGGCGGAAGGAGCTTGCCAAGGCGGGATCGAAGGCGCTTCACGACCTCCACCCCGACGTCGATTTCACGGCGCTTGGACGGCGCCTCGGCGATACCGCGGCGCTCGCGCATCTCCGAGACCGTTTGCGAACGCTCTACAGGACGGCATGAGGGCGCGCGAATGAATGTCACCTTTATCCTTCCAGGGCATGGCGGCGGCGGCGGCGCTCATTCCGTCGTTCAGGAATCCGTGGGATTGAAGCAGTTGGGCGTTCGGCCGACGATTGCCACCACGGAACACACCATGGATGTATTTCGTTCGAATTATCCTGAGCTCGATCATGCCGGCGTGGATATCGCGATCTTTCAAGACGCGAAGGATCTCGCCGATGCTCTGGCCCACTGCGATCTGGCCGTCGCTACGACCTACGAATCGCTTCATCTCCTGAGAGTCGCCAAACCCTTATGCGCCAATAAGAAGTTGCGGACGGCATACTACGTTCAGGATTACGAGCCGTTCTTTTGCGCCCCCGGGACACCGGAGTGGACGCGCGCCCGCACCTCGTATTCGGTCATGCCGGACCAGCTGCTGTTCGCGAAAACGCGTTGGCTGTGCGATGTTGTGCGCGCCAATCATGGGCAGCCCGTCACGAAGGTAAGCCCCAGCATCGACCATCACACCTATTATCCGGGTCTGGAGCATTCGGGTCGGCGCCCGGCCATATGCGCGATGATCCGTCCCAAGACCCCTCGTCGCGCGCCGCGGCGCACCGCACGAATTCTCGAGCAGATCGCCGAGAAATTCGACGACAAGGTGGAGCTGATCGCTTTCGGCGCATCTCCCGGCGAGTTGCTCCGCAACGGTATCCGAATGTCCGAGCGCATCGTTCAGAGTGGGCATCTGTCGCGCGAAGGCGTCGCGGCCGTATTGCGCACATCCGACATATTTCTGGATCTTTCGGACTACCAGGCATTTGGGCGCACGGCATTGGAGGGCATGGCCTGCGGCTGCGTTCCTGTCCTGCCGCAGATCGGCGGAGCCGACGAGTTCGCACGCAACTTCGTCAATGCGATGGTCGTGGATACGAGAGACGAAGACGCGATTTTGCGGTCAGTATCGGATCTGTTGTCGCTCGACGACAAAGCGCGCCGCACCATGAGACATGCGGCGATTCAAACGTCGCTGGAGTATTCCGTGGAAAAGGCGGCCTACAGCGAATATATGGCGTTTTCGGAATTCTTGGCGAACTAGCCAGTCGGCGTATGACCCTGCTCCGAAAGGGCGAGCGTAGGCGACCTCGGGGCGGCAATTACATGAAGGCGGTCCGTCCCGCGAACCGCCGTTTGCATGGTTGCCCGTCAGAACGACAACATGCTAAGCGTCGAAGGCCCCGACGCTTGCGCCGGTTTCATCGCTGCGTAACATAGCACCCACTCGTTCGTTCCGGAGGATTTTAAGTGTCGGAAGAGGTTGACGAAAAAACAAGCGAGCCCGCGAATATCGTCAGGGAAATCAAGATCGAGAATCTCGTATCGATGGTCGGCAATATGAACCGTTTTCTTGCTCTGCTTGCCGGTGCCAGGGCATTCGCCGACGCAGAACTCGGCTTGGCGGAGTGGTTGGTGTTGGGCACGGTATCCGGCCGGGAAGGCACGATGCCGAAACATCTGGTCAGATTCCTTGGACTAGCGCCACAGAGAGTCGGTCAACTCGTCGAGCGTCTCAAGGATAAGCATCTCCTGTCCCAAACGAAGCAGCCGGCCAATTCTCTGATCCTGACCGAAGACGGAAACAGCACGCTTCTCGAGCTCAATGCGGGTCTTTTGGATGTTTTGCGTGCAGGGCAAAACGGGAGAGAGCGTGCGTTTTTCGCGGTTGAGAAAAATCTGAAACACCTGATAAAAATGATTTCGCCTCCCGGCCGGGCCGGCGAGCGTTAAATCGCGTCGAGTGGAGATCGAGAATCTATCGGCACCTTGTGGAGCATCAATTGCGAAGCCTGAGTTTTTTGGGCTTGGTACTGACCTCTGCATTGTCGTTTGGGGTCCTCGACGACGCATGCGCAGCGCCCTTGTTGGAAGCCGATATATCGCGCGTCTATGCCCAGATCGAAACGCGTCGACTGGATGTGTTGCGCTGGGAGGCCGAAAGTCCAACCCCAAATCCGGATTGCAACCAACCGGGCGGCGAACAATGCGCTCTCGGCAAGCTCAATCAGGCTTTGGCGCTCCTGTATCTGGGCTCCGATGCACATGCGATCGCGACTGCGAATTCGGAGATTGAAGAGGCAGTCTCCTCGCTGGGCAACCAGCCGAATCTAACGGCGGAGCGAGGGGAAGAAATACCCGGCGGAGCGGCGGGACCGCGGCCCTTTCATTTCATGCGGGCAGGATTTCTCTACCGGGCGGTGCGCCTTTTCGGAAGCGCCGGCACGAAGGCCACACAGCGGCTTACGCCCGCCAACGAGACCGCCATTGTCGGGCTTTTCTGGAATTGGGCCAATGTCGATTGTCGCTTGAGCAATACGGGCGCCGATCAATTGTGGACATGGGGGAGTGAGAATATCCACGCACAAATTGACGCCACTTGCTGGCAAGCCGCCGATCTATTTCGTTCCGACACGCGTTTCGCGACACGCGGCTATCAGGACGGCTCAACGGCAGGTGTGCAATATGCGGCCTGGACCGGTTTTGTAAAATCGTACATCCGTGCGCGTGCAAGATGGGGGCTGATCGAGTTCTTTTCTCCAACCTATTCCCGCTACACGCTGGGAAATTTCTACGGCTATGCCGATTTCTCTGACGACCCGGAACTGAAGCGATTGGCCCATGAATTCCTTGATATGTGGTGGGCGGAATGGGCTCAGGAACAGATCGGCGGCGTTTTCGGCGGAGCGAGCGCACGCGTTTATCCGCAGCTGGTCGGAACCGGATCACCGATGGACGGCATATCGTGGATGTATTTTGGGCTTGGAGAAAAGCGAGAGGCGCGCGCGCCGGGGTTGACTCCCGCGACAATGGGAACTTACGTGCCCAGTCCGGCCATCATCGATTTGGCGCTGGACGCGCAGGGACGCGGCGCCTATGAAATCGATGCGCGGGCTCCTGGAATTGTCCCGAACCCTGCCGGGCGCGGCGCCGAGCGCGGGGGCTCCGTCGATCCCGCCATACCGGCCGTGCTTCTCGTCACATATGTTACGCCGGATTTCATCATGGGTTCGCCGGTCGTGGCGAAGCGTCCGGCTACCGATTGGAACCCGGCGAGTTCACAGAATCATTGCGCTGGCGTCGTTCTCGCAGGTGACCCGCAAGCGCGAATTGTAGCCTATTCGCAATCGATCAAAGGCGCGAACTATTACAATGCGCTTTGGGCGATGCAGAGCAAAGCCACCCAAATCATACAGAAGGCCCCGAAGGGCTACAGCAGCAACGCCGGAGACATGCGCGTGTGGTTCGGCAGCCCGCTCCAAAAGGTCGAGCGGGACGGTTGGGTCTTCGTTGCGGGCTCTGCGTTCGTGGCGGTACATCCGGTTTTTGGCGGTTATCACTGGGACCCAATCGAGGCCCGCTGGCTGGTGCTGAACGACAGCGCATCCCCGGTCATTATCCAGGCCGCCCGCAAGAACGATTATGCCGATTTCGCCGCTTTCCAGTCTGCCGTTCTGGGCACAATGCTCGTACAGAATGGAGCCAGCATGTCGTTTCGCGGGCTGGGGGGCGCGGGAACGCTGACCTGGGACGAATCCGCGGGCTCGCTCGGAGCCATCAACGGCATCCCGGTCGATATTGGGTCGAGCCCGGGATTTCGAAGCCCGTTCATGCATCAGGCAGCCGGCAGTGGGCAGATTCGCATCGACAAGGCGGATCGATCCGAGACTCTGGACTTTTGATTCAACGCGGATTCGCCGTCGAGGTCCGGCACTTCGGTTGGCGCAAGGCATCTGCGGACGGAACAGCGGATCGTCATAGACTGCACGCGTCATGTCGGGCCGGCCGTGTGGGGCCGATGAAAGCGCCGGATTGTCACTTTGGGGTTATGAATCGAGTCCCAGGTCGGCGGCATTCGATCCATCGTGCAGGTCAACGGCCGCCAGCTCGTCGATCCGGGCAACGAAGGTCTTAATGCGTTCGCTGAGATGGGGTTCGAGATCGTGAAAAGTCCTCGTGCTGCGGAATCGATGCCAGCTTTCGGAATGCGGTTTGACGAGCCAACCGGGTCGGACAAGACCCTTCTTGACCGAGCCTCCAGGCGCGCGATTGGGGCTCATATGAATACCGTGTACCGGACGGAATTTTTCTCCGATCGGCGGATCGAAACCCAATTTTCTGCGGACCAGCATATAAAGCAGGTTTTCGTCGGGCATCGTCGAAAGCGCGAAATCGTCATATTTCGGCAGCGGGTATTGCCAGTCTCGGCGGGAAAAATGCAACCCCGTAAGACGCTTGTACCCCGTCCGCACCCAATTGCTGTAGGGCAGCCCGGTGCGTTTCATGAAGGCAATGTGGCGATTCGCAATTTCAGGCTCCAGGGTCACAATGTCGATATCGCTGATGTATACATAGTCGGACGGCAACATCGGCTCGGTGATGAATCTTACGGTGCCCGGGCGAATGCGGCGCTTACCGACACCACGCCAGCTCGCATTACGGATCAGAAATGATTGATCGCCGTGAGCTGAAGCCAATATTGACATGGCCTGTCCGTGAACATCCGCGAAACGGAGGGCATCCTCAACTCCGACCTCCACGGTCGCTTCTGGGTTCGACCAAAGGCACGCGCCGATGAATATCGGCGCGAAATCCTCGTATTTGCTATCGGCACAGGTGAAAATGTTGAGCTTAGCCATATTCAATATCCGGAGACCTTCGGCGCCAGCAACCGAGACTGGCGCGCAGCCCGCATGGTCGTCAGCGCAAGACAAGCTACGTCAAATCCGTTTCGACTGCGAGGCTCTTTGCGGCCGACCGGCCGGTGAAGTTTGCTAGGAACCGCATGGAGCCGGATTAACAAGACGCGACTATCACGTCGTCCCGGGATTTGAGTCGGGCATGAAGCTATGCAATGCGAAAACCGCCTGATAAATTTAGCGGGAGGCTCGATCCGCATTGGTGCAGTCCCGGGGCCGGTCGACCAAAACGGTTATTTGACAGCGAAAAAGACTGTTCGCAAGGTGATCCGTGACGCCAAGCTCCGACATAGCAACACTGCGTGAGATAGAAGCGTCAAACGAGCGGACCGACGATCTCGCCGCCGTGAGGCCTTCTGGCGACGTCGGCTATCGACGTTATATTTTGAAGGAACGAAGAGGGGAATCGCCGCGTTTGAATGCCGAATTTTCCGGTGACGTTGCGACGAAGGAATTTGAGTCATCGGAAAGTCGACCGTCGACGCATTTCGCGTCATGGCTTTCAAAGCAAATGCCAATTTGCGAAAAATCCGTGTCTTATTGCGACTGGGTTACCTATATCGGGCACGGTACCGTCGCCTACCACGATTTCGGCATCTTCGACGCGACGTTTCCACGGAACAAAAAGCCCAATCGGGGCTTGACGATGTCGAACATGAACGACGTTTGGTACTTGAGCAAAACGATTCGCGCTGAGCAGGAAATTCGCGGTCCTTGCTTCTGTCTGGGCTCAATCCCAAAGCAGTTCGGGCATTTCCTGCTGGAGGTGATACCCAGGTTGTGGGGGATCGAGTGGGCGATGCGGCGTGGAATCCCCGTTTATGCCCTGCACTCCGGGGAGCTTACGCCGTGGCAGACGGACCTGTTTGAATTGGCAGGCGTGGATCTGAATGGCATCAATTGGGTCGCGACGCCGACCAGAATGACGGAAGTATATTTTGCCGGACCTTTGTACAGACTGCACAAGTCGTTTCACCCGGAATTTCGTGGGTACTGCACCGCAATGGTCGATCGCGCGAGGGCAAAGATCGGTGCCAGAAGGGAATTGCCCAAGGTGTTTCTCGGCCGGGGAAACCTCAAACTTCGCGAGAGGCTTATCAATGAGGACGAGGTGTATTCCCTGTTCCGCAACTACGGATTCGAGCTGATATATCCGGAGACTTTGAGCGTCGCCGAGCAAATTTGTCTTGCGGCCGGAGCCCGGCATCTGGCGGGACCGATAGGAAGTCAGCTGTATCTGGCGTTATTTCAAACTCACGGAGTTGCCAACTACATCGTGGCTTCGCATCGCTTTTGCTTTGCCGACGATGCCATCATCGGGGCAATGAATGCAATTCGGTGCCGCTACCTGTTTGCGGAAGAAATCGAGGTGAAGCTCCTTCAGAGAGACGAAAATTTCACGATCGACCCACAGCATGTTGCACGGGTATTGGCGCAATGCGCGGAGCTGGCGTAAACGCGACTGCTGGGCCGGACGCTACCTGAAATCCCTGTCGTTATTGCGCTTTGGCGACAGGTCGGGGTTGCCCGGTAACAGTACGTCGTGTGCCTCCGCTATGCCTTGAACCGCCAGGCGTTTTAGTTTCGCATAACCCTTCATGTCCGCGTTTGCCCTGATGAAGTCTTCCTGGCCCTCGCGTTCGTTGAGGGGTTTCTGCGATCTGGTTTCCCAATCGCGGGTCATTCCCTGGAATTGGCGCAAAAGGCTGTTGGGCAACGCCAGGTTCAATTTCTTGAGAATGCTTTTCAGCACGCCCGCGTCGCCGGAGAACAAGCGCTCATACTCCACCACCAAGAGTCGGTTTCTGTATTTCTCCTCGATGTTCAGCGTCA
>JBEKLK010000112.1:0-9858 GCA_050010235.1 Rhizomicrobium sp. | reverse complement strand
GAACATGGGCAAGATAAATCTGGCCACGTTGGCGTGGCTCGTCATGGTGGCGGCGGCTTCCGCCGCGACATCGAACGTCTCGGGACCGAGCTTCGATTGCGGACGCGTACATTCCGACGTCAACAAACTCATTTGCGCGACACCGGACCTTGCGGCGCTGGACCGCAAGCTTGCCGCCGATTTCAACAATGCAAAATATCAGGGCGGCAGCGACGGCAAGGCGCTTCAGGCCGCGGAGGATGCGTGGCTGCGCGATGTGCGAAACAAATGCACCGATGCGACCTGCCTCAGAACCGCGTATCAGGCGCGCGACGCGAAAATCCTCGAGGATAGTTTGCGTGCGGCGAGCCCGGCGGCTTATGCGGACACGATGCCGTTCCCCGTCGATCGAACCATCTGGTCGGAAGCCCATGCGTTCGTTGGACAAACCTGCAGCGCCAATTCGCACGACCTGCACATCGCGCGACCGGGTTATTCGGTGCCCAGGGGTTTCCTCACGATCGTCGGCCCGCAAGGATTTTTCGTTGAAGCGTTGGAAAAGAGCGGAGCGCGATTTGCCTTTCTGGTGCAGGTCGCCGACGGGTCCGGGGCTTGCACCATTCGCGACGTGGCGGTGCTTCCGAAGCCCGACAAGGCGAACGCGTATCTCCAATGCTCCATCGACGATATCGGCATGGGTCCCGGCATGCGGCTTGCCGGAAAGAGCGATGTCGTAGCCTTCTGGACGATCGACGCCGCAAAGGCCGCGCTCCAGCGTCAGCCTGTCAATGTGCTGGGGCAAGGCACGATCCGTTGCCAGCAACCGGAATCCGGCGAGTGACAGCACCGACGATGGCCGCGCGATAAGTGGCAATGATTGCAGGCGTTACGTCACCCAACTTGAATCGAAGGGGGTGACATTGGGGAGCAACCGGCCCGTACTGCGCTCCGCGGGCTTGCTCTGTTCGCGCGCGACCACCCGGTCGATAAGCTCCACAACGAGCCCGCGATTGCGCTCCGCATAAAGACGGTCCGTGCCCATGACCGGCAGCAAGGTGCCGTCCATGAAGCAACGCAGTTCCAGATGCCAGCGTTCCGCAGCACCTTCGTCACCCGCAACGAACATTCGCGTGCGCTTGTGAACCAGCACCTGCAGATGGGGCGCCAAGAGGTCCCCCAGTTCGCCCTCGAAAACATGCCGGCCGCCCGGCGCGCCATCGAACGTGTCGCCCAGCAGTCGGACGAAGTCCCGGCAGCTTGTTGCAACGCGAGCGGGGATGCCGGCGATCCCGGTGAGGAAATCGACAACGAAGTCTTCGATCGCGCTTGCCAGCCGTTCTCTCATGGGAGAAGCATGCGCCCGGCCCTCTTAACGCTCGGCTGACAAGACTGGTTATCGAAGGGTTCCAAAATGCCGGACCGATGGATGTGCCATAGATCGGCCTTGAATCCTGCCTATTCGGCCGGGCCGGGGCATGTCGGTGTTCGGGGATGCTGAAACCATTCGTCTTCATGGGCGCTTCGCACGTGACCGCGATCGCGATCACCTTCGCCGTGCCACTTGCACTCTCCGCCCTGAGCCGGACGCGCAACAGCATTGCGCTGCAAAACGGCATCCGCTGGACGCTGGCGGCCATCGTGGCCGTCAACTGGGTCGCGTGGATGATTCTCCTCTACGCCAAAGGCTGGCTGGGGATCGGCAACGAGATCCCGCTCAATCTTTGCGACTGGGCAACCGTTGCGACCTTCGTCGCGCTCGTACATCCCACTCAGAAGAGCTTCGAGCTCTCCTATTTCTGGGGCTTGTGCGGCACGTTGCAGGCGCTTCTCACGCCCGATTGCGTCTATGATTTTCCCGACGTGCAGTTCACGCTTTTCTTCGTCTATCACGGCGGGATCATTGCGTCGGTGCTGTATCTGACCCTGGGCATGAAAATGCGTCCCGTTCCCATGTCGTTTCCCCGCGTGATCGCCTGGACTCTTTTTTACGGCGCGGTCGCCGGTGCCGCGGATGCGATGCTCGGCACCGATTATGGATTTCTGAGATCGAAGCCCGACCATCTGACGCTGCTCAGTTATCTTTCGCCATGGCCCTATTACCTTCCGGAACTCGTGCTCGTGGCCATCGCGTTCATGGCGATCTGCTATCTGCCGTTCTTCATCGCCGACTTGCTTTCGCTTGCGAAGACTCGTGCCAATTCGTCGCACTCCAAAACCGCTGTATAGCAGCGTTTCCGCGCGCTTCCGTCGTGTCGCAATTGCGCCAATTTAAGTTCGAATTTGAATCGCGCGGAATAGGCGCTTTTACCAACGGCAATTGCGCCAATTAAGGATCGAATTTGAAGCGCTCGACATACGTATTAGTACCAGTCTTGCCCGGAATTAATTGCGGGTTATCGCACGAGGCCTAACGATCCTCCCGCAACCGCGCAATCGCGCGTGAGTTTCAGGAGGGACTATCGATGAGCAACATAATCAAATGTTTCAGCGTGGCGGCATTTGCCGTCGCTTTGTCCGCGTGCGCAAGT
This sequence comes from Rhizomicrobium sp., assembly GCA_050010235.1. Classification (GTDB taxonomy): domain Bacteria; phylum Pseudomonadota; class Alphaproteobacteria; order Micropepsales; family Micropepsaceae; genus Rhizomicrobium. The sequence continues at coordinate 7,351 of JBEKLK010000112.1, read as the reverse complement.
TCGCCGGAGAGCATCAAGGCCGCCGATATCGACTCGGCTCAATATGCGTATCTGACTTGCGCCCAACTCGGCACTTATGAAGGCACGCTGACCGTCGCCTACAACTCGGCTGCGGATTCGCAAAACAACGCACGCATGATGGACGTGGTCGGATTGGTCGCGCTGGGCATGCCGATCGGCTCGCTGACGCACGCCTACACGCCCAAGCAGATCGCCGATCTGAAGGGCCGGATCGCGGCCGTCCAGAAACTGGAAGCGGCCGGCAGATGCCAACAGCGCGTGGCGTCGTTGGACGCCAAGCCGGTCGACACCAAATAGCGCAAGTCCGATTGCCGCCCGCGCCACACTATTCGTGACGCGGGCGCGCTGTTCGAAGATGGTACATCCCGGCGTCCGGCGGTGATCGCGTAAGCGACGGTATGGCCGTCGCCTACGCGATATTCGTCCTGTGCCGCTTTCACGCGCGACGCCGAAAGCCCGCGACACGTTCCGCCACTTTTCGGCCATGATCGTAAACGTTTTCGCCATGTGCATGGGCGATCACGATTCAGCCCGCCATATAAGCCCGGAAATATCCCTGTTCATCTAAGGTTCAGCTTGGGTCGGATAACCCTCAAGCGAAATTCCACCGGGTGCCACCATGAAGAATGCGATGCGACATGCGATGTGGGTCGCGCTGCTGACGGGCAGCGCAATTTGCGTGGCCGTTCCGTCCTATGCCGAACCAAGCCATCCTTCGTTTCATCCCCATTCCGCGGGGCCGCATGGTGGGCCGCCCGGCGGATCCGGCCCACACACAAGTTTTGTGCATACCGATTTCGCCCATTTCTCCCCGCAGCAGCATGCGGCGTGGGTGGGAGGACGCTGGAACCACGGCTGGCACAACGGACATTTCGGCTGGTGGTGGTTCGCCGGCGGCGCGTGGTTCTTCTATGACGCGCCGATCTACCCCTATCCCGGTTATGTCTCCGACGAATATGTCGACGACTATCCCGACGCGGGCCCCGGCGGACAATATTGGTATTACTGCCAGAACCCGCCGGGATATTATCCCTATGTCCAGCAATGCAGCGCGCCCTGGCAGCCTGTGCCGCCGACACCGCCACCGCCGCCTCCGGGTGGTGGCTATGGCCCACCGCCGGGCGACTATCAGGGACCGGGCGACCAGGGTCCGCCTCCGGGAGGCGATCCGAACGGTCCGCCGCCAGGAAATTATCAAGGACCCGGCGATCAGGGACCGCCGCCCAGCGACGATCGCTATCCGGACTATCAAGGCCCGCCCCCGGGCGGACCGGGACCCGGCAATCAGGGACCGCCGCCTCCGGGCCCGAACAACGGACAAAACGGCTGAGGATAACGCATGACAAAGATCCGTTCAGTGACTGCCGTCTCGCTGGCCGCTGCGCTTTTGTGCGGCTGCGTGACGCCGCCGATGGGCCCGACGATTCCGGTAATGCCGGGCCCGAACAAACAGTCCGATGCGTTTCTGCAGGATGATGCGGCTTGCCGGGATTTCGCCGGCACCCGCGTCGCCGGCGGCGCGGACGCGGCGAACAACAAGGCCGTCGGCGAAACGCTTCTTGGCGCGGCGCTGGGCGCAGGTCTCGGCGCAGCGGTCGGCGGCGGCCGCGGAGCCGGAGTAGGCGCGGCGGCAGGCGGCATCGTCGGCTCTTCCGTGGGCGCCAATACGAGCGGCCATGCGCAATACAGCCTGCAACAGCAATACAACATCGCGTATGCGCAATGCATGTCGTCCAAAGGCGACAAGGTGCAATGGGGACCGCATCCGAGGCCTTACGGCTATGGATACGGTTACGGCTATCCGCCGCCGCCGCCGGGAGCTTACGGCCCACCTCCTGGAGCGTACGGACCTCCGCCGCGCGCGTATCCACCGCCTCCGCCGGGACCCCCTCCTCCGCCTCCGGGATATTGAAAATCGGCGGCGCTCGGAACCTGGTTCCGGGCGCCGTTTTCGCGTCAGCTCTTGGGCAGCTGGGCGATCTGCGGCGTCGTGTTGGCGGCCTGATCGATCGCGTCCGGTGAAAATCCGTTGGCCGCCTGTGTCGCGTCTGAAATTTCGGTAGGACTCATCTGCGTCTTGAGAATTGCGATGCGGGGAAGCGAGCCCTTGTCGCCCAGCGTCGACGCAATCGCATACCATTTGTAGGCATCGAGCAGGCTTTGCGGCACGCCCAGCCCGCGCTCGTAGAGCACGCCGAGATTGAATGCGGAATCGACATAGCCGAGGCTCGCCGCGCGCGAGAACCAGCGCGCCGCTTCCGAATAATTTGTCGTCGCACCCCAGCCCTCGGCATAGGACACCGCGAGCTGGTGCATCGCTTTGCGATTGCCCTGCATCGCCGCTTCTTCATACCAATGCATCGCAAGCGCGGGATCCGCTTTGAGGCCCCGGCCGTTGGCATACAAATTTCCCAGCCAGAATTGCGCGATCGCGTTGCCGCGCGCGGCCGATCTGGCGATCCACTGCGCGGCCGCGCCTTCGTTTTTGGCCGCGCCCGTGCCGTCCAGATATTCGAGACCCAAAAGCAATTCCGCGTCCGCGTTGCCGCGACCGGCAAGCGATGCGAGGCGAATCTGCGGCGCCATGGTCTGGCGCTCCGCGAGCCGGGCGTGCATCGCATGGGGTGCGGCCGCTACCTGAAATTGCTGGGCCCGCGACTCGCCGGCCGCATGTCGATTGAGCACAAGGCCCGCACCCAGCAGAACCAAAAGCAGCGCCATGCCGCCTGCAACGATATTGCGGGTGCGGGATGACGCGGTCTTGATGGACGACATCGTCGAGGCGAAACGCTGCATCGGCTCGGTGGGCTGCGCGACCGTCTGGGCCGCGGCGGCCATGGCCGAGCGGCGTGCCTGCGAAAGATAGGACGTTTCGGAGACAGGAGACGGCGCAGCCTCGACGGGCGCATCCGCATTTTCGACTGTCGTGTCGGCCTCGAGAACGTCCGCTGCGGCTGGCGGAGTCTCGGCTTCGGGCGCCACTTCGATGAGCTCATAGGGCGTTCGCTTGCGCGCATCTCCTTCGAGCACATCCAGGCGGCTTGAGGACAGCAGAACCAGGCTGCGCAATTCTCCGAACATGTCCCGCAAGCGCTTTTCGGAAGCGTCCGCGCGCTCCCCGAGCGCCTTCGCGTTGTTGTCGGACGCCGCACTCTGGTTCTTCTCGACCGCTTCCAGGCGCGTCTGCAGGCCGCGAACGCTTTCGTCGATGACGCCGCTTGCCGTGCCGCTATTGCGTTCGGTATTGCCCTGGCGTTCCTCCAGCGACGTAATCATGCGTTCGAGTTCGCGCAGCCGGCGTTCCAGCCACGCGTCGACCGGGCGCACTTCCAATTTGGCGACGCTTTCCGCCAGACGCGCCACCGCGGCCGCCGTTTCCTCGCCGCGATCGGAGTCCGATTGCGAAACCCATTTCTTCTCCACCAGCGGCATGTTCGCCGGTCGCACATCGGATTGCGGCACCGGGTCATGCTCGACCGGTGCATCGTCGGCATCGACCGAATCCTGCGGCTCGGTTTCCAACGAGATCTCGGGAGTGGCTTCCGGAGCCGATGGCGCAGCGCATTCGGGCGCCGTATCGTCCTCCGGCTTCAACTCCAAACGCGTCGGAATATCTTCAAGGGTATCGACAGCCGGTTCGGCGGTGTCTTCGACGGATGAATCCGGATTGTGATCGTCGTGCTCGCTGTCGTCAGCTTCAGGCGAAACGTCCTGCTTGTTTTCGAGCGCCGTGTCCGGAACGGTTTCCAGAGTTGAGGTCGCGTCGGCTTCGTGGGCGACTTCCTCTTCCGGCACCGGCTCTACCTCGAGCGCGGCATCCTCAACAGGTTCGCCGACCGGATCGGTCGGCTGGGCATCGACGGATTGGCCCGCGTCCGACGCCTCCGCGTCATCGGCAGATACTTCGGACGTCTCGGATTTTTCGTTTTGCGTTGCTTCGTCCGGCGCAATTTCGTCGTCCACTTCGGCGTCGACATCTTCATTGGCCGGAAAAACGTCGCGCATTTCGCGCGCCAGGGCCGCGAGGTCCTCCGCCACGATCGCGAGCATCAACTCGTTCTTGTTGACGAAATAGGCGTAGACGGTGTTCGGCGAAAAGTCGGCCTCGTCGGCCACGCGGGCCAGGGTCAATTCGGAGGCGTCGTCACGAACCGCCAAACGCCGGGCGGCTTCCAGGATGGCCGCGCGCGTCGTGCGTTGCTGCCAGACACGGGCGACTTCCTTGTTTGCTTCGCGTGGTGCTCTCTTCGCCATGGACCCGTACCGGGCAGGGCCGCCGTCCGCGCAACGGCGCGGTCCCATGGACGGCTCTTTCCCTCTAACGGAAGGTTACCGGTCAAGACTGAAGGAGCCGTGAAAGAGAAAGTTAGAACGCGTGGGAACCGCCGTTTTTGGCGATCCTGTCGAGGCTCGGACCCTCGCGGGCGGACAATCGCAGCCCGATCCGCCGGCGCACGCTTAGCCTATCAACCATTGAGTAACCATGATTGTGTCGGGAAGAGCTGGACGCTGCGCGACATCGAGCATGGCGCATCGGCCACCCGGCGTGCGAACATGCCGCCCGCGAACAGGGCGTTCGTGCATCGCTTCGGCTGACGGCGCTCCCGGAGCGTCAGCGTCTCTGCAACCCCGACAAGGACCCGCGCGATGACGGATGGCTTTCCTGCGACCCAGAACGAACGCGCAACCCCGGCGCCAAAGGGCATCAGCCATTTGGCGATTGTCCGCATTCTCGTTCAAGCCGCCGCCTTGATCGTCGTCGTGGTTGCGACCGCGCTCGTGAGCCGTTTCCTGGTTCCGCCGGCCCCCGGGGAGCTGCATCACAATCTTCTCATGCTCACGAATTTTCTGTCGGCCATGGCCCTGCTCGCGGTCTATGCGCTGACGATCCGATTGATGGAGCATCGCGCCGCGACGGAAATAAATTTTATCAGAGGCGCGCCGCAGTTCCTGATCGGCACGGTGCTTGGGGTGGTGTTGATCTCCGCCGTTTATGCCGTTCTGTGCGGCCTGCATCTGACGAATTTCGGCGCCGGCACGGGCACGACGGGCCTGCTGGGCGACCTCGTCGCCATGTTCGCCGTCGCGATCCTCGAAGAACTGATGCTGCGCGGCGTGCTGTTCCGTATCGTTGAGGACGCGACGGGCACCACCGTGGCCGTCATCGTGTCCGCGGCCATATTCGGATTGCTGCACGCGTTCAACCATGGCGCCACTGCCGTCAGTACGGCGGCCATTGCGATTGAAGCGGGCATCCTGCTGGCGGTGGCTTACGCGCTGACGCGAAATCTCTGGCTCGCCATCGGCATCCATATGAGCTGGAACTTCACCGAAGGCAGCGTGTTCGGCGCGCAAGTGTCAGGCGGCGCCGGTTCGCACAGCCTGTTGAAGACCACGCTCACGGGTCCGGAGCTCCTGACCGGCGGCGCATTCGGCCCGGAAGCTTCGGTCGTCGCCGTCGCGGTATGCCTCGCCGCGGCAATCGTCATCGCGATCATGGTCGTTCGTCGCGGCAACTGGCGCAAACGCAAGTTTCAACTCCGGCTGGCGTGACGCACATCGTACCGAGCACGCCGTAGGCCTGCGTCCGCGCTCGCTACTCCGCAGCCGCCTTTTTCTTCGAGGGGTCTTCGAGGGGCACGCCGCTCGTTTCGGACCATTTCTTCGCGCTCGCTTCGGCGTCCGGGGCCGGTTGCGTGATCTGGCGGCCCAGCGCGATCACGTTCGGGATCTGATCGTCGGTCAGCTCCTTCATGCGCTGTTTGCGGGCGAACGCCTTTTCGATATAGGGCGCGAGTTCTTCCATCTTGCGCGCCTGGCGTAGCACTTCCTTTTCCTTGAACTCCGGCATCACGTCGCGCGCGAACAGATCGAGCGCCTCGCAGATGTGTTCGTGCTTGTTGCGTCCGCCCTGCTGGATGAAGGCGACCTGGTCGACACCCGAGTCCGAGAATTTGCGCATATGCGCGCGCATCTCGTCGGGCGTGCCGATGCCCCCTGCTCCCGCATTGTTCGGCATCGCATCCTTCACGCCTTCGAAGTTCTTCCAGATGTCGGTGCGGCCGGGCTTGTGCTCGCCGAAAATATAGTGATGTCCCAGCGCGTAACCGAAGAATTTGAACCCGTCGAGCCCGCGCCGCCGCGCTTCGTCGCCGTCCGGATGAACGGAGAAACCCGTGACCATGCAGATGTTGGGATTGACCGCATGGCCGATGGGCACGCATTCCTCCTTGAGGATGCGGTAATAATCGTCGACCCATTGCTTCGCTTCCATGGGATCGACAAAGGCAAAGGTGAGCGCGCCGATGCCCAGACGCGCGGCAAGCTTGATCGTCTCGCGATTCGAGCACGCGACCCATACGGGCGGATGCGGCTTCTGTACCGGCTTGGGCACGATGTTGCGGCAGGGCATTTCGAAATATTCGCCCTTGAACCCCGGATAGGGGCTCATCGTCATCATGTTGAGGCATTGTTCCAGCGTTTCGCGCCACATGTCGCGCTTCTTCTCGACGGGCACGCGATAGCCGCCCAGTTCGAGCAGCGCGGAGGATTCGCCCGTGCCGAATTCAGCGCGGCCGTTCGACACCAGATCGAGGGTCGCGATGCGCTCGGCGACGCGCGCGGGATGATTGTACCCGGGCGGCATCAGCACGATGCCGTGGCCCAGCCGGATGTTCTTCGTACGCTGCGAGCACGCGGCGAGAAACACTTCCGGTGCGGAGGAATGGGAATATTCCTCGAGGAAATGATGCTCTACCTCCCAGGCGTGATCGATGCCCAGCCGGTCGGCGAGCTCGACCTGGTCGAGCGCATCCTGGAACAGCTTCAGTTCGTCGCCGTCATGCCAGGGCCGCGGCAATTGGTGTTCGTAGAAGATTCCGAATTTCACGGGACGGCTCCTCGTTTATCTTTTCGCCTGCGGCTTCGCCTTCAGCGCGTCGCTGTGAGCGGCGGAATCGAAGGCGGCCAGAATGTTCTTGAAGCGCGCCTCGGCATATTCCTTCATCTCGGGGTGGGTGAAGATGTAGAGTTCGTTGGCCTTTACCGCTTCGAGCACCCGCGCGCCCACGATGTCCGCATCGAGGCCGTGCATCACATTCTGGGCCGCCTCATCGCGCGTCGCGCCGACGCCGGGATCGACCTCGCCGTGCCCGCCATAGCGATCCTGCCGCGCGCGACCGCTCTCGTGAATGCGCGTGCGCACGAAACCGGGACAGAGGACCGACACGCCGATGTCGAGCGGCGCAAGCTGCTGCGACCAGCCTTCGCTCATGGCGACGACGGCGAATTTCGTGGCCGAATACGGCTCCATTCCCGGCGGGCTGATCAT
>JBEKLK010000111.1:0-9932 GCA_050010235.1 Rhizomicrobium sp. | reverse complement strand
AGATTCGATCAATGTTCCAATTTTATTTTCAAATCCGGGTTTCTGTCGATTGCGCGTGTGAATTTCCAGCGCCATGTTGGGCGTTTTCCTGTGATGGAGAGCGTTAATGGAAGAGATACGGGCCGCGCAGGGACAACCGGGCAATTCGAGCGGCCGTCCGCAGCTTGCGGGATACATGCCCGACATCGTGGCACTCGCCGATGCGGACCGGTTGTCGGCTCCGGAACGGCCGCACGACTTCTCACAGCCGAAAAAGGAGCAGCGTGCAGGCGTTTCTGCCGGGGCGAACGCAGGGAAAACAGCAGGGCTTTTAGCAGGGCCAAAAAGCCCTGCTTCGCCGCATCAAGTCATTGATTATACACAATTTTCCGGAGAGAGAAAATTTTTTAATTCGAATCCGCTGCCGGATGCGGCGCAATCGAGCGTCCATTCATGAGTATGTGCAGTGAACCCTCGTTGTTTTACCGACGGCCGCAAATGGGGACTCGTTTTTCCCCATACGTGTCATCGCCCGCGAATGCGGGCGACCCAGTTGACGCATCTCTGAACTCAAAAAAGAAGCAAAGGTACGAGCATCACCTGCGCCGTAAACCCGCTTCACCTGGATGGCCCGCACACGCGGGCCATGACAACAGTAGGGGTGATGAATCGCGGCAGTTTGTATTACCAGCGCCGGAGTCTTTCCCGAACGTCCGGCTACTTCACGTCCACCGGCACGCCGGGTTCGTGCTTGCTCGAGCGGATGACCAGCGCCGTCTTCACGCTCGCCACGTTCTTCGCCGCCGTCAGCGTGTCGGTGATGAACGACTGGAACGCCGACAGATCCTCCGCCACGCATTTGAGCAGGAAGTCCACTTCGCCGGAGAGCATGAAGCACTCCCGCACGGCCGGCCACGCGCGCACCTGTTCCTCGAAGCGCTTCAGATCGGCCTCGGCCTGGCTCGAAAGCCCGACAAACGCGAATCCCGTCACTTCGTAGCCCAGCGCCTTGCCGTCGAGATCGGCGTGATAGCCCTTGATGTAGCCCGCCTTCTCCAGCGCGCGCATCCGCCTCAGGCAGGGCGGCGCCGTGATCTTCGCGCGGCGCGAAAGCTCGACATTGGTGATGCGGCCGTTGTTCTGGAGTTCGGACAGAATGCGAAGATCGATGGAATCGAGCTTATGGCGCTCCATGGGGACCTGCAGGTGCTGATGCGGGTGCTATTTAACCCGCGGGGGCTGCCACGCGCAATAATATTTCGGGATGCCGAAAGTTCCTGTCCGAAGGCTTTACAGGCGGATTCTGTGGAATTCCGCGGCTTTGAGAATCAGTTCGCGAATGCGATCCGCGCAACAATTCGTGACAGGAACTTAACCGGCGCAAAGCCGCGGATTCCCGGGAACTGCTTGACCTTTCGCAGGCGTATTCCGATATCAGGCGCAGAGGGGTTGTGAGACTGCGCGTGCGGTTGGCGCATCCTGTGAGTACGGACGTCGTGGGAGCCCAATGGCCGACGTGCAGCATGCCAAGGTCGTCATTCTGGGCAGCGGTCCCGCGGGCGCGACGGCGGCGATCTATGCGGCGCGCGCCATGCTCGCGCCCGTGATGATCGCGGGCCTGCAGCCCGGCGGCCAACTCACCATCACCACCGAAGTGGAGAATTATCCCGGCTTCGCCGACGCGATCCAGGGCCCGTGGCTCATGGAGCAGATGCAGGCGCAGGCCGAGCATGTGGGCACGCGCGTGGTCCAGGATACGATCGCTGTGGCCGATCTCGCGCGGCGGCCGTTCACGCTGGTGGGCGATTCCGGCGCGCGCTACACGGCCGAGACGCTCATCATCGCCACGGGCGCGCAGGCGAACTGGCTGGGCCTCGCCTCCGAGGAGAAATACAAGGGCTTCGGCGTGTCAGCCTGCGCCACCTGCGACGGCTTCTTCTTTCGTGGCAAGCATGTGGCGGTCGTCGGGGGAGGCAACACCGCGGCCGAAGAAGCTCTGTTCCTCACCAATTTCGCCGACCGCGTGACCTTGATCCATCGCCGCGCCGTGCTGCGCGCCGACAAGACCAACCAGATGCGCCTCGCCGCCAACGCCAAGATCGACGTCATCTACGATTCCTGCGTCGACGAGGTGTTCGGCGCGGACAATCCGCGGTCCGTCCAGGCCATCGCCGTCCGCAATCTCGGCACCGGCGACACACAGCGGCTCGCCGTCGACGGCCTTTTCGTCGCCATCGGCCATTCGCCCGCCACACATCTGTTCCACGGTCAGCTCGACATGGACCCGGAGGGGTATATTCGCACGGCATCCGATTCGACCCGCACCAGCGTGCCGGGCGTGTTCGCGGCCGGCGACGTGAAGGACAAGATCTTTCGCCAGGCGGTCACGGCCGCGGGCATGGGATGCATGGCTGCCTTGGAGGCCGAGCGGTTTCTCGCGGGCGCGCACTAGCGCCCGCCAAGCCCTGGGAGGGGCGCGATGGATTGGGACAAGCTTCGCATTTTCCACGCTGTCGCCTCGGCGGGCAGTTTCACGCATGCCGGCCAGATGCTCACGCTCAGCCAATCGGCCGTGAGCCGGCAGATCAGCGCGCTTGAAGAGGAAATCGTCACGCCGCTGTTCCAGCGCCATGCCCGCGGGCTGACGCTGACCGACGAAGGCGAGTTGCTCTATGGCGCGGTGTCGGACGTGCTCACGCGCCTCGGCCAGGCCGAGGAAGCGCTGAAGAACGCGCAATCCGCGCCGCGCGGCTCGCTCAAGATCACCGCCAGCCACGGGCTCGGCACCTATTGGCTGCTGCCCCGTCTCAACGAATTCCTGCTCGATTTTCCCGAACTGCAGGTGCATCTCGTGTTCGAGGATCGCGAGCTCGATCTCGCGCAGCGCGAGGCCGATCTGGCGCTCCGGATGCGCGCGCCGGTGCAGGCCGATCTCATCCAGCGCAAGCTGTTCACGGTGCGCTATCACACCTATGCCTCGCCGGCCTATCTGGCCCGCATGGGAACGCCGCAAAACTTCGACGATCTCGTCCACCACACCGTGGTCGTCTATGGCGAAACGGCGGCGCCGGAAATCCGCGACGTGAACTGGCTGGTCGATGCCACGCGGCGGCTCGCGCCGGGCGGCACGGCGCGGGCGCTGCGCATCAACAATCTCACCGGTATCCTGCAAGCCGCCGAAGCGGGGGCCGGCGTGGCCGCGCTGCCGGATTATGTCGCGGCGGGGCGTCCCGGTCTCGTCCGCATCCTGCCCGAGATCGACGGGCCGACCTTCGACGTGCACCTCGTTTACTGCGATGCGCTGCGCCAATCCAAACGCGTCGCCGCGTTCCGCGATTTCCTCGTGCGCGCGGCCAAGGACTGGAGATACTGACGCTCGCGGCACACGGGCTCGTGATTTTGCCCCGGCGAAAATCCCTGTTGAATTTCCAGGGGCAGGTTCCCATGTGAGATTGGTCGCGGCCGTCCCCCCATGGTTCGCGACATTGGCGGAGGCACTCTTCGCCGCCTCGCGTCCGCCCCCTCGGACGCGAGGCCGCCCCTCCAAGGGCACCCGAGCACCGAAAGCCGGAGCGAAATATTGCTCCGGCTTTTTCGGTCCAAAAGGCCCCTAGGCCGCGGCTTTCCGTGTCGCCACCACCTGCTCCGCCAGCTTGCCGGTCAGCTCGGCCAGATGATCGAACCTGGTCTCGAACGTGCCCACGCCCTGCGTCAGCGAGCGCAGGTCGATGATCAGGCCGTGCAGCTCGGACATCGGCATCTGCGCCTCGACCGTGTCCCAGCCGCGCCAGCCGTCGCGCGCGTCGAAGCCCATCAATTGCCCCCGCCGCCCGCTGACGATCGCATTGACCTTCGCGGTCGCATCGTTGGGCGCGTGGATGCGCACATGCATGATGGGCTCGAGCAGAACCGGGGAGCAGTTCGGCATGCCTTCGGTCATCGCGATGCGTCCGGCCGTCTGGAATGCGGCGTCCGACGAGTCCACCGAGTGATAGGAGCCGTCCGTCAGCTTCACCGCGAGATCGACCACGGGAAACCCGAGAGGACCCTCCTTCAGGAACTCGGCCACGCCTTTTTCCACGGACGGGATCCAGTTCTTCGGCACCACGCCGCCCGTGATCGCATCTTCGAACACGAAGCCCGAACCACGGGGAAGCGGCCTGATCTCGATCACCACGTCGCCAAACTGGCCGTGCCCGCCCGTCTGCCGCTTGTGACGCCCGCGCTGCGTCGTGCCTTTGCGGATCGTTTCCTTGTAGGGGACATGCGGCAGATGCGTATCGAGCTTGAGGCCGTATTTGCTCTGCAGCTTTTCGACCGCGACCTTTAGATGGATTTCGCCCTGACCGACCAGCGAAATCTCGTGCAGCTCCGCGTTCTGCTCGAAATGCAGCGACGGGTCTTCTTCCCGAAGCTTGGCGATCGCTGCAGTGAGCTTGACCTCGTCCTTGCGGTCGGACGCCGCGATCGCCAGCCGGTAAACCGGCGCCAGTTGCTCGATCCCGATCTTCGGCAATGCCGAGGCCTTGGCGCTCGCCAGCGTCTCGCCAGTCGCCACGCCTTCGAGGCGCCCAAAAGCGACCGTATCGCCGGCCCTGACTTCGGCAAGCTTGGTCTGCGTGTCGCCTTTCAGCGCAAAGATGCCCCCGATGCGCGCATCGCCGCCGTCGCGCCGCTGCAAGACGGCGCCGTCCTTGAGCGATCCCGTGAGAACGCGCCCCAGGCTCAGCTTGCCGCCATGCGAGGAATGATAGGTCTTCAGGACCTGTACGACCGTGTCGCCATTCGCCTTGAGGCCGAGCCGCGTGCCGGCCGCATCCACGCCGGGCACCTCGTGGCGCAGCGCCTTGAGCAGCCGCCGCACGCCGTTGTCTCCTTCGGCCGAGCCGATCAGCGCCGGCACGATGAGACCATCGGACAATTCCTTCGCAAGATCGTCGAACACTTCGTCGCGTGCCGGTTCGACATCGGACAACAGTTCTTCCATCAGATGCTCGTCGTAGTCGGCCAGCTTTTCGAGCATCTGGAAGCGCGCTTCCTTCTCGCGTTCCCTGACATCGCCCTGCAGCTCGATCAACTGGGACTCCGCGTGCTCGCGATAGACAAAGGCGCGTTCGAGCGCGAGATCGACGAAGCCCGTCACGACGCCCTCTTCCCAGATCGGTATCTGGCGGAGCAGCAGCGGCTTGTCGCTCGCTTCCTGAAGGATGCCGAGCAGATCGCGCAAGGCGCCGCCCGACTTGTCGATCTTGTTGACGAACAGGAAATGCGGGATCGCGAGATCCTCGAGCCGCTTCAGATAGGGCTTGAGCATCTGCACCTTCGCGGCTTCCGGCTCGCACACCACGACAGCCGCGTCCACACCGGGCAGCACATTCAATGTATCCTGCAGAAATTCGATCGAGCCCGGGCAATCGAGAAAAGTGAAACTGTCGTCGAGATATTTCGTGGTCGCGCAATTGACCTCGACGCTCATCTGCCTGGCCCGCGCTTCGGGGGACGTGTCGCCGACGGTGTTCTTCTGGGCTACGGCGCCTTTGCGCTGCGTTGCGCCCGTAATCGCGAGAATGCTTTCGAGCAGTGTCGTCTTGCCGCTGCCGTAGGGTCCTACCAGGGCCACTGTGCGTGGCCCGGTTCCTCCATTTTTCTTGGTCATGATGCGCGCCTCCTGGTCCCGGATGCCGGGCGAGGCGCGGCGGGCGCTGGCCGAACGGAGGCCGCGTCACGCGCCCCTTGAACGATGATGCTCGCGCCGAATGGCGGCCTCTGGCAAGACCTGGAACACGAAATTACGGCGCTTGACTTGGCTTATCGACAGGCCGCAGCGGCACTCGCTCTTTATCGGAGATTTCCGCAAAAGCGCTGGATGCGGCGGCAGGCTTCCTCAAGAGACGCATTCGATGCCGCGTAGGAAACGCGAAAGAACGGCGATTGACCGAACGCCGCGCCATGCACGACGGCGACGCCTTCCGTTTCCAAAAGCTCGCCCGCGAAGTCTTCGTCCGTGGCGATCGCCTTTCCGGAAGGCGCTTTCTTGCCGATCAGCTTACGGACCGAGGGATAGACATAGAACGCGCCTTCGGGCTTGGGACATTCGATGCCGTGGGCCTGATTGAGCATCGAGACCACCAGATCGCGCCGCTCTTCAAAGATGCGCTGGAATTCGGGAATGAAGTCCTGGGGACCGTTCAACGCTTCGACGCTCGCCCATTGGGAGATCGAAGCGGCGCTCGTAGCCGATTGCGACTGCAGTTTCGCCATCGCCTTGATCAGCGGCTCCGGGGCTCCGCAATAGCCGATCCGCCAACCGGTCATGGCATAGGCTTTGGAGACGCCGTTCATCGTCAGCGTTCGCTCATAGAGTCGCGGTTCCACCTGCGCGACCGTCGAGAACCGGAATCCGCCATAGACGAGATGCTCGTACATGTCGTCGGTCAGGACCCAGACCTGGGGATATCTGAGCAGCACATCCGTCAGCGCTTTCAACTGCTCTCGCGTGTAGCAGGCGCCGGTGGGATTGGAAGGCTGATTGAGGATCAGCCATTTGGTTTTCGCCGTGATCGCGCGCTCGAGCGCTTCGGGCATCAGGCGAAATCCATCCTCGATTCGCGTGTCGACGATCACGGGCGTGCCGCCCGCAAGCAACACGACGTCGGGATAACTCACCCAATAGGGCGACGAGACGATCACTTCGTCGCCGGGATTGAGCGTCGCCATCAGCGCGTTGAAGATGATGCTCTTGCCCCCGGGGGCCACGAAGCATTGGGCGGGAGTGTAATCGAGGCCGTTTTCCCGCTTGAATTTGCCCGCGATCGCGGCCCGCAGTTCGGGTATGCCTTCGACCGCGGTGTATTTGGTCTCGCCCCGGCGGATCGCGGCGATGGCCGCCTCTTTAATATTGTCAGGCGTATCGAAGTCCGGCTCGCCCGCGCCGAGCCCGATAACATCGCGGCCCGCCGCTTTCAAATCGCGCGCCTTCTGTGTCACGGCGATGGTGGGCGACGGCTGGATGCGGCCCAGCGCCTCGGAGAGGAACCCTTTCGGCAGTGGAGTGGCGGCAGTCACGGGCCCGATTCCCTTCGATTGAGACGATCACGTATCAATCTGCGGGCCTGCCCTGCAAGGGTGTCCCGGCGCGGGACAGTTACGCTTTTTCAACGGGACGGCCGATAGGATGGTCCTGTCCGGCTCGCAGGCCGGTCAACCGGGGGTTCGCCATGCGCAAATTTGCGGCGGCCGTTCTGAGTGTGCTGTGCCTCGCCGGGATCATCGGCTGCTCGCATGCGAAACAGCCGCCTGTCGGTCGCTGGGAAGGCAGCTACCAGACGGACGACGATATGGTCGTGGTCCGTCTCGAAATCGCTGCCAACGGAACAATCTATCTGAGTGCGCCCGACGCGATCGATATCGGCGCCGTTCCACCCGATCAGCGCAGCTCCATGCGCGACAAGCTCGCGACGACGCTTTCATCGAGTTGGGGCGAGGTCGAAGGCCGCACCATGGATTTCGACGGACACGTCTTTCGCAAGCCTGGCGGAGTCGCGCCGCAAATGGAATGGAATCCCGACAGCAAAAAGATGACAGTGGTCGTCTATCTCGGCATGAAGACCGTGCGCATTCCGGTGCGCGCGGTGAAAGACTTCAGCGACGATCCGTGGAACGATTGAGCACTGAATTTCGCAAGCTCCACGGAATCCAACGACGATCCGATTCTTGCGTCAACTGCCAGCTTCGAACAAAGCGACTCGGACGCTCGCGCAAATGTTATCCTGCGATCCTTCACGCCGAATTGATGGAAACGGGGAATGGCGGAGCAATCGATCCGTCGAGCTAAAACCCTTTACGGGAGCGGATTCTACGTCGAATGGCGCACGAAAAACACTGTTCGCCACCGGAGCCCTTCACGAGCATCGACACTGGACGGACTGCCAAGTCGGTGCGAGTGTTTGTCTGTCCTTGTGAGGAGGAGCAAATGACTATTCGAGGCCTTTCGGCAATCGTTCTTGGCGCCATCGGAATGACGGCTTTCGCTGCGCCGCAAGCTCAAGCTGCAATCACGGTCGTTGGCAACGGGCTGGCGCGAAGCTGCTACGAGTCGGCCGAGTTCGGCGGCGACGCAGGTGGCGCTATCGCGACTTGCACCTATGCGCTCGAAACCGCCGCACTTCCGGTTCGGGATCGTGCGGCTACATACATCAATCGAGGTATACTGAAGGCCCGCAGTGACGATCCGACCGGCGCGCTCGGCGACTACAATCAGGGTCTTGAGCTCAACGCGAATCTGGGCGAGGGCTATGTCGACCGCGGCGCGGTGATGATCCTTTTCCAGCGTTACGACGATGCGCTGAAGGATATCAATAAGGGCATCGACATGGGCGCCCAGAAGCCCGAGATCGCCTATTACGACCGCGCCATTGTCGACGAAGCGCTTGGCAATGTCCGGGGCGCCTATGAAGACTACAAGAAAGCGGTAGAAATCGCTCCGGATTTTGGGTTGGCATCGGAGCAACTCGCGCGGTTCAAAGTCGTCGTGCACAAAGGTTCCGACGGCACCTGAGCATTTGTTACAACACGAGTGGAAACGGCGCGGCTTTCGCGCCGTTTTTTTTTGAAAACCGGAGATTTCCGTCGCGAACGGGGCTCGCCCTCGGCATCGGCGACAGATTGATACAACTTCCCCATTGCTCGCATCGCGCTTGGGAATATTCCTTCTGTTCGGCATTCGAAGACGCCGCGGAGGGTGGCTGAGCCGAAGCAGTTCCGCCCGGATTTCCGCGCTCGAGTCGTGATCGTGCCCGTATCGGCGCTCCATCAAGGGCACGGTCGCGCGGGCGGCTGGACCGGTTTCTGGACCCCGAACCAGGATCGCGTCCGGCCGCCCTACCGCCGAATATCAGGACATTTCGGCGTGGGCGCCGGCTCGGATATTGTGGCCGCCGCCTGACAATTTCGAGAGCGGGCGCTGCAGACAGCGACACGGCTAACGCTTTCGCTATGTTGGGAGAGGAAAATGAGTGGGCGGGGCACGGGATGAGACTATTATCCAAGGGGTCGCCGGCCCGATGGGGCGGCCAACCGGAAACAGGCCTTGTTTTCGCCAAACGAGCGGCTAAGAAGTCGCTGCCTTCCCCGAGTTCCCCGCCGCCAAACGAGTAATTTTGATGAAATATCTGCTGCAGACTGCCTCGGTGGTCGCCCTCGCCGCAACGACGTTGGGCTGTTCGACCCCGGTTCCTCATGCCCTCACGGCGCCTGACGTCCCGGCCGCGTTCACGATGCCGATTTCCGGCGACGCCGACGTCTGGCCAAAGGCGGGTTGGTGGACGGAATTCGGTAGTCCCGAACTCAACGATTTAATTGCCGAAGCCAAAGCCAAGAACACCAATCTTGCGGTCGCGGTTGCAAGCGTCCTGCAGGCCAAGGCGCAGGTCGATGTCGCGCGCGCGGCCCTGTTCCCGGACATCAATCTCGAGGGCAGCGCGCAGCGTGAGAGCGAGCCGGTGTCGGCCCTCACGTCCACCACTACGGTGGGCGGCACTCCTGCGAGCGGTGGCAAGTCGGGCGGCGGCAAGGCGTCGGCCGGAAACGTCACCGAGAATAGTTTCGGCCTCTCCGCCGATGCCAGCTACGCGCTCGATTTCTGGGGCTTGGCGCAGGACAATCTGCGCGCCGCCAAGGAAAGCCTGAAGGCCGCGAAGTTCAATCAGGAGGTTGTCGCACTGACGATCGTCGAAGATGTCGGCACGACCTATTTCAACGTCCTGTCGTTGCGTCAGCAGATTGCGATCGCGCAGCATAACGTGGACGCCGCCAAGAGCATCATGACGATCACCCAGGCGCAGGTTACCAACGGCATCGCTTCGAACCTCAACCTCGCGCAGCAGGAAGCGTTGGTCGACTCCGTAGAGGCGACAATACCGGTCCTCAAGGAACAGGAGCGCGAAGCGCTGTTT
>JBEKLK010000110.1:0-11479 GCA_050010235.1 Rhizomicrobium sp. | reverse complement strand
GAATTCCGGGGGCTTGCGGCCGATTGATCGAGCGGGCGGAGCACACATTGATCTGGACTCACACGCGCGAGTTCGCCGAGATTGTTCGCACACAGCGGCAAGCTCGCGTCGCGTGAATCGGATTCGAACCGCTCGATCCGAGCGGGTCGAATGCGGGAATTCACACCGCTTTATCGGGCCCGACGCGCACCAGCATCTTGCCCATATTGTCGCCCTTGAAGAGGCCGATGAAGGCTCTCGGCGCGTTCTCGATTCCATCGACGATCGTTTCGCGCCATTTGAGCTTGCCCGCTTTCACCCAACCGCCTATGTCGCGTACGAAATCCGGCATCATGTCGCCATAGTCGGAGACGATGAAACCCCTGATGGTGAGGCGCAACGGGATCACGGCGATGATGTTGCCGGGACCGGGCGGAAGCGACGTCGCGTTGTACTGCTCGATCATACCGCAGACGGGAATCCGTCCGTTGGGACGCATGTTGGCAAGTGCGGCCACCAGATGCGCGCCGCCGACATTTTCGAAATAGACGTCGATGCCTTGCGGAAAGGCAGCGCGCACGGCCGCTTCGAGATCGCCGCAGGTCTTGTAGTTGATCGCCTTGTCGACGTGCGCTTGCTCGACCAGCCAGTCGCATTTCTCGTCGGAGCCGGCCGAGCCCACGACGTAGCAACCCTTGTTCTTGGCGATCTGGCAGACGATGGCGCCGACGGCGCCGCTCGCGGCCGAGACGAAGACCCGCTCGCCTTCCTTGAGTTCGCCGACCTTCAGCAGACCGGCATAGGCGGTGAGGCCCGGCATGCCGAAGGTGCCGAGATAGGTCTGGATCGGCACGATGGAGGGATCGACCTTCTGCAGGTCGCCGCCGCTCGACGTGAACCATTCCCGCCAGCCGGAAAAGTTCGAAACGAAGTCGCCGACCTTGAAGCTGGGGTTGTTGGAGGCGACGACCTGGCCGACTGCGCCGCCGGTCAGGGTCTCCCCGATCTGGAAGGGTGGGGAGTAGCTGACCCGGTCGACCATCCGGCCCCGCATATAGGGATCTACCGACATGTAGCTGTTCCGAACCAGGACCTGGCCGGGTCCGGCGGTCGGCACGGGGGTTTCGACCAGCTCGAAATTGGCGGGGGTCGGAAGGCCCTCGGGTCTGCTTTTCAGGCGGATCTCGTGGTTTTTCTGGTCTGGCATCTGCCTCTCCTTAACGATGTTCCGTGGGGTATTTTGTCGGTCGGCACCCTATCAGGGGCGGGGGGTGTAACAAGACGAAACATTTTATGAGTCGCACCCCGGGCCGGCCTGTGGCTCATAAGCCTTGGAAATTGCCCGGGGATTCCCGTTGCTTCGCAACCGTACCAGTACAGATCCCCGAATCCTGCGCGCCGGTGTCGTCGGCATTGGAGCCTTCGGCCGCCATCATACCGCGAAATATGCCCGTCTTCCGAACGTTGAGCTGGTCGGCGTTGCCGATCCAAGCTTCGAAGCCCGCCACGCCGTCACGGCGGCACATTCCATTCCGGCGCTGGCCGATTGGCGCGACCTTCTCGGCAAGGTCGATCTCGTCAGCGTCTGCTCACCCGCCAAGACCCACGCACAGATCGTCCGCGCCTTTCTCAATGCGGGCGCACATGTGCTGGTCGAGAAGCCGATCGCGACGGACCTCGACGAGGCCGATGAGTTGATCGCGCTCGCCGAAGCGTCCGGTCGTGTGCTCACGGTCGGTCATCAGGAACGTTTCGTTTTCGCCCGCACCGGCATGCTCGATTATCGCGACTCTCCGCTCGAGGTCGAATGCTGGCGCACGGGTCCGTGGACGGGCCGCGGCGACGATGTGAGCGTCGTGCTCGATCTGATGATCCACGATCTCGATCTCGTCCATCGTCTTATTCCTTCCGACGTCGCGGCCGTCAGGGCGCGCGGGGCCGCAAGCCATGGGCGCCACGCGGACGAAGTGAGCGCGCTTGTCACATTCGAAAGCGGCGCGCAGGCGCGGCTTCATGCCAGCCGGGTGTCCCAGGCGCGTCGTCGCGGGATGCGCGCGGTCTATGCCGACGGCACCATCGAAATCGATTTCATGACGCGCCTTGTGCGCAATACGACCTCGCGCACCTTGAAGCCGCTTGTGCTCGACGATCCGCTGGGCGAGTCGGTCGCCTCCTTCGTCAATTCCGTCCAGCTCGGGGCCGCCACTCTGGTGCGTCCCGAAGAGGCTCGTCGCGCGCTTGAAACGGCGCTCCAGATCGACGAGGCGTATGCGCCGTTCGCGGATGTGCCCGCGATGGCGGCCTATGCCGCGCACGCCTGAGCCGAAGCGCCAATCGGAAATCCGTTATCTGTGACCGTTCGACGGTAGTTGCATGCGTGCGATCTCCGTAGCTTTCCTCGCTGGTCTGATCGGGCTCGCGCCGCATGTCGCGAGTGCCGCCGATGCGCCGCCGGACTCGGCTTCGCTGGCCGTCGATGCCGGCCGGCTCATGGTCATGGTGGACCAGAGCGAGGACGCACTGAAAATGCTGGCGCCCACAGTCAAAGCGGAAGATACCGGCCCCGAGCCGCAAGGGGACCATGCGTTCTCCGAGCTTGTCTCCTCGGTCTTGCGCTACAATATCATTGCCCATGAAGCGTGCCGCGCTCGCGTCGTCGACCCCGAGCTTTGCGGGGAATCGTACCGTCCGGTGTGGCTCACGGAAGCGCCCGATGCCGCGCGCAGCGACGCGGTCTTACGCGCCATGATCGACGACGCGACCGCGCATCTGGAGCCTTTCTGGAGCGACATCTGCGCCAAGGCGAAGCACGCGACGAAGGACGAAGCCTTTTGCCAACTCGAATAGCAGGCTAAACACCGGCGATGACGGACAGACTTCGCATCGCATTGGCCCAGCTCAATCCGGTCATGGGCGACGTCTCGGGCAACCTTGCCCGGGCGCGGAAGGCGCGCGCCGAGGCGGCGGACGCGGACGTCATTCTGTTTTCCGAGCTCTTTATTGTGGGTTATCCGCCGGAAGATCTGGTGCTGAAGCCGTCTCTCCAGCAGGCCGCGCGCGAGGCGGTCGAGGCGCTTGCGCGCGACACGGCGGATGGCGGGCCGGCCGTGCTGATGGGCGCGCCCTGGGTGGATGACGGCAAGCTTTACAATGCCTGCCTGCTGCTCGAAGGCGGACGGGTCGCCGCGCACACCTACAAACACGATCTGCCCAATTACGGCGTGTTCGACGAGAAGCGCGTATTCACGCCGGGACCCATGCCCGGACCGTTCAATATCCGCGGCGTGCGGATCGGCGTGCCCATCTGCGAAGATATCTGGACGCCGGACGTCGTCGAATGCCTCACGGAAACCGGCGGAGAGATTCTGCTGGTGCCCAACGGCTCGCCGTTCGAAGCGGGCAAGGAAGACGTGCGCCTCAACCTGGTGGCGGCGCGCGTGACCGAAGCGGGCAAGCCGCTCATCTATCTCAATCAGGTGGGCGGGCAGGACGAGCTCGTGTTCGACGGCGCATCTCTCGTCGCCAATGCCGATTGCTCGCTCGCCTGGGCGTTGCCGTCCTGGACGGAAATGGTCGCCGTCACGGACTGGCGCCGCGAGGGCGAGATTTGGGTGTGCGCGCCGGGAGAGCGTTGGGCGGGCGAAGAACGCTCGCAGTCCGTCTATCACGCGATGATGCTGGGCCTGCGGGACTATGTGAACAAGAACCGCTTTCCGGGCGTGGTGCTGGGGCTCTCCGGCGGAATCGATTCCGCGCTGTCGGCGGCCGTTGCGGTCGACGCGTTGGGCAAGGATCGCGTGCGCTGCGTGATGCTGCCGTCGCGCTATACTTCGCAGGAAAGCCTCGACGACGCGGCCGCCTGCGCCAATCTGCTGGGCGTTTCCTACGAGACGATTCCGATCGAAGGCGCGGTCGCGGCATTCGGCGCGATGCTTGCGTCTGCCTTCGAAGGCCGTGTGCCGGACACCACGGAAGAAAACATCCAATCGCGCATTCGCGGCGTCATCCTGATGGCGATCTCCAACAAATTCGGCCCGATGGTGCTTACCACCGGCAACAAGTCGGAGATGAGCGTGGGCTACGCCACGCTCTATGGCGACATGTGCGGCGGCTACAACGTGCTCAAGGACGTCTACAAGATGGAAGTGTTCCGGCTCGCACGCTGGCGCAATCAGCTGCGGCCGAATGGCGGCATGGGCCCGGAGGGCCGCGTCATTCCGGAAAACATCATCGTGCGGCCGCCCAGCGCCGAACTGCGCGCCGACCAGACCGACCAGGATTCGTTGCCGCCTTACGAAATCCTCGACGGCATCCTCGAATGCCTGGTGGAACACGAGATGTCGTTCGAAGCCGTGGTGGCGAAGGGCTACGAGCCTGCAACCGTGCGGCGGATCGAGAATCTGCTCTATGTGGCCGAATACAAGCGCCGCCAGGCTCCGCCCGGCGTGAAGATCGGCCCCCGCAATTTCGGCCGCGACCGGCGCTATCCGATCACCAATGCGTTTCGGGATTCGCGATGACCGATCTCGTCCGCTTTGCGCCGTCGCCCACGGGCTTGCTGCATGTCGGCAATGCGCGCACAGCCATGCTCAATTTCCTGTTCGCGAAGAAGGAAGGCGCCCGCTTCTTCCTGCGCATCGACGATACCGACACGGAACGTTCGAAGCCGGAATACGAGGCGGCGATCCTGCAGGATCTAGGCTGGCTCGGCATTACGCACGATCTGTTCGCCCGACAGGTCGAGCGCGCCGACGCGCATCGGGCGGCGGCCGAGAAGCTTAAGGCCTCCGGCCGGCTCTATCCCGCTTATGAAACGGCCGACGAACTCGATCGCCGGCGCAAGCGCCAGATCGCGATGCATCGGCCGCCCGTCTACGACCGCGCCGCTCTTGCGCTGACCGCGGACGATCGCGCGAAGC
This sequence comes from Rhizomicrobium sp., assembly GCA_050010235.1. GTDB lineage: Bacteria > Pseudomonadota > Alphaproteobacteria > Micropepsales > Micropepsaceae > Rhizomicrobium. The sequence goes on along the minus strand of JBEKLK010000110.1, from coordinate 6,581 downwards.
TCGAAGCCGAAGGCCGTAAGCCCCATTGGCGGTTCAGGCTTTCCAATTCGAAAGTGAAATGGCGCGACCTCCTGCGCGGCGACGTGGAGATCGATACCGCGACACTCTCCGATCCCGTGCTGATCCGCGAAGACGGACGGTTTCTCTACACCTTGCCGTCCGTGGCCGACGACGTCGATTTTGCCGTCACGCATATCATCCGCGGCGAGGACCACGTCACCAACACGGCGGCGCAGATCGAAATCTTCGAAGCTTTAGGCGCGACGGTTCCCCAGTTCGCGCATTTCCCGCTTTTGATCGGCGCGGGCGGGGAGGCGCTGTCGAAGCGGCTGGGCTCGCTGTCGCTGCGTTCGGTGCGCGAAGACGGCATCGAGGCCCTGGCGCTGGATTGCTATCTGGCCAAGACCGGCACCTCCGACCCCATCGAACTGCGGCCCTCGCTCGAGGCGCTGGCCGCAGAATTTTCGTTCGAGAAGATCGGCCGCGCGCCGGCGCACTTCGATCCCGTCGAGCTGGCCGCGTTGAATGCGAAACTGCTGCACGCGCTCCCTTACGAAGCCGTCGCGTCACGTCTCGCGGAGTTGGGGGTCGCAGGCGGTGTTGCGTTCTGGGACGCGGTGAAGCCCAATCTTACGCGGCTGTCCGATGCGGCCGATCTGTGGACGCTTGTTGCTGGGCCGGTTGCCCCCGTCATTGAAAACGCGGGCTTTGCCGCGAGCGCTGCCGAAAGCCTGCCGCCCGAGCCGTGGGGCGAGACGACTTGGCCGTCCTGGACGTCGGCCGTCGGCACCGCCACTGGCACCAAGGGACGCGCGCTTTATCATCCGCTCCGGCTGGCGCTCACCGGCCGCGAGCATGGACCGGAACTCAAAAAGCTGCTACCGCTCATTGGGCGTGCGAAAGCGCTCGCGCGGCTAAAAGGGGAAACGGCGTGACCATCCTTTATCAAATTTGCCGGACTTCGATTTGCGGCTGACGCCGCAACACTCCCTTTTGCCAAATTTCATCTTTATCAGTTACCCCACCCGGACCGCTTCGCGGTCCGACCTCCCCACAAGGGGGAGGTGAACACCGTTCGTATCCCCTCCCCCTTGTGGGGAGGGTTAGGGTGGGGGGACGCCAACGCCGTTGCTATAAGTGAATCGCCATGACTTTGCGCCTTTACAATACGCTGTCGCGGACGAAGGAAGACTTCGTTCCCATCGATCCTCAGATCGTGCGCATGTATGTGTGCGGACCCACGGTCTACGACTTCGCCCATATCGGCAACGCGCGGCCCCTCATCATGTTCGACGTGCTGTTCCGGCTGCTGCGCCATCTCTATGGCGAGAATCACGTCGCCTATGTGCGCAACGTCACGGACATCGACGACAAGATCAACGCGCGCGCGCTGGAGCGGCGGGGCACGCGAAACGTGCCGATCCTCGACGTGGTGCGCGAGCTGACGGGCGAAACGGGCCGCATCTACGACGAAGACGCGGTCATGCTGGGCAATCTGGCGCCGACGCGAACACCGCGCGCGACCGAACACATCCTGCCGATGGTGACCATGATCGCGAAGCTGGTCGCGACGGGGCACGCCTATGTGGCGGAAGGCCATGTGCTGTTCGATGTGTCCTCGAAGGCCGATTACGGCAAGCTCTCGCGCCGTTCGCTCGACGAGATGGTCGCGGGCGCGCGTGTCGATGTGGCCCCCTACAAACGCAGTCCGACGGATTTCGTGTTGTGGAAGCCGTCGGACGCCGCCACACCCGGCTGGGACAGTCCGTGGGGACGCGGCCGTCCCGGTTGGCACATCGAATGCTCGGCCATGAGCGAGTTCTATCTCGGCGAGACCTTCGACATTCACGGCGGCGGCATCGATCTCCTGTTTCCCCATCACGAAAACGAGATCGCGCAGAGCGAAGCCGCGCATCGCGAGCAGCCTTTCGCGAATTACTGGCTGCATAACGGCTTCCTGAATGTCGAAGGCGAGAAGATGTCCAAGAGCCTCGGCAATTTCGTGACCATTCGCGAATTGCTGGCGGATTGGCCGGGCGAAGTGCTGCGGCTCAACATGCTGCGCAGCCATTATCGCCAGCCGATGGACTGGACCGTTCACGGGATGAAAGAGAGCTGGGGCATGCTCGAACGCTGGTACGACGCGGCCGAACCCATCGCGTCGCGCCGCGTCGGCGAAGGATTTCTCGACGCGCTCGGCGACGATCTCAATACGCCGCAGGCGATTGCGGAATTGCACAGGGCGCCTGTGGAAGAGCTTTCGGGTGGACTATCGCTGCTCGGTTTTTCGGTGATGTCCGAACGCATCGAGGCGAAGTCCGCCGTCGATGCCGGAGAAATCGCGCGCGACATAGAGGCGCGCAATGCGGCGCGCAAGGCCAAAGACTTTAAGGAGTCCGACCGCATCCGCGACGCGCTTCTGGCGAAAGGGATCGTCCTGAAGGACGGCCCTGAGGGTACGACCTGGGAGGTGAAAAAGTGAAGACGGAGCGCGGGCGTCTCGCCCGCAAGGACGGCGAAGGATTGTCGAATGCGGGCGGGACGCCCGCGCTCCAATTTGTTTCATCATGACCCCCGAACGCCTCACGCTTTTCGACACCACCTTGCGTGACGGGGCGCAGACGCAGGGCGTCGATTTCTCCGTCGAGGACAAGCGCCAGATCGCGCTTGCGCTGGATGCGCTGGGCATCGATTACGTCGAGGGCGGCTGGCCGGGCGCCAATCCCACCGACACTGCCTTCTTTGCCGAGCGGCCGCCGCTTGCCCGCGCCAAATTCACCGCCTTCGGCATGACCAAGCGCGCGGGCCGCAGTGCGGCCAACGATCCGGGTCTTGCCTCCGTGCTGGACGCGAAGGCCGATGCCGTCTGCCTCGTCGGCAAGACGTGGGATTTCCATGTCGATGTCGCGCTTGAAATCCCGCGCAGCGACAATGTCGATTTCATCGCGGAGTCGATCGCGGCCGTCGCGGCGAAGGCGCGCGAGCCCTTGTTCGATGCCGAGCATTTCTTCGACGGGTACCGGGCCAATTCCGCCTATGCGCTCGACTGCATCCGTGCCGCGCACGATGCGGGTGCGCGTTGGCTGGTGCTGTGCGACACCAATGGCGGCAGCCTGCCCGAAGACGTCTATCGCATCGTGTCTGAGGTGCGCGCGGCGCTTCCCGATGCGGCGCTCGGCATCCATGCGCACAACGACACCGAGCAGGCGGTCGCGATCTCGCTGGCGGCGCTACGCGGGGGTGCGCGACAGATCCAGGGCACCCTCAACGGGCTCGGCGAACGCTGCGGCAATGCCAATCTGTGCGCGCTGATCCCCACCCTGCTGTTGAAGGAACCCTATGCGTCGCAATTCGAAACCGGTGTTTCGCGCGCGCAACTGGCGCGCATGACGGCCACGTCGCGGCTGCTTGACGAAATCCTCAACCGCGCGCCCAACCGGCATGCCGCCTATGTCGGACCGTCCGCGTTCGCGCATAAAGGCGGGCTTCATTCCTCGGCCGTCCTGAAAGACCCCCGCACTTACGAACACGTCCCACCGGATGCGGTCGGCAATGCGCGGCGCATCCTCGTGTCGGACCAGGCGGGACGCTCGAACCTGCTGGCGCGACTCGCCGATGCCGGCATCGACGTCGACGCGAAAGACGCCCGCATTGCGCGGCTGCTGGAAGACGTCAAGCAGCGCGAATTCCTGGGCTATTCCTATGACGGCGCTGAGGCGTCGTTCGAGTTGCTGGCGCGGCGCGCACTGGGACAAGCGCCCGATTATTTCGAAGTGGAGAGCTTCCGCGTCATGGTCGAGCGCCGCCACAACGCCATGGGCGATCTCACGACAATTTCCGAGGCCGTCGTCAAAGTGAAAGTCGGCGACGAGACCTACCACAATGTCGGTCTGGGCAACGGCCCGGTGAATGCGCTCGACCAGGCGTTGCGCAAGGACCTCGGCCGCTATTCCGCCTTCCTGCAGGATCTCGCACTCGTCGATTATAAAGTGCGCATCCTCACCAGCGGCACGGAGGCCGTGACGCGCGTGATGGTGGAATGCAAGGACGGGCAGGGCCGGCGGTGGTCGACGGTGGGCGTGTCGCCGAACATCGTGGATGCTTCGTTCGAGGCGCTGACGGATTCGATCCGCTACAAGCTCTATCGCGACGGCGTGCGGGAATAGCATGAATTGTCGCAATTCGTGATCCGGATTCCCGCCCATCGCGAGCATAGCTGGTTTGACGCGGGCACCCGATATTTCGCGGCCGCAAGCCGCTATGGTCGCGCCGACCGATTTGTTTTTTCCCTGGTGTCATGACCCAAAGCACGCCCCAGCATGACGAAAGTGCCGGCATTCTGCTGGCGGGTTTTGCCTATGCATTCTGGGGCGTGATGCCGCTCTATTGGCGGCTTCTGGGCGACGTGCCGGCCTTCGAGCTGACCGTCCATCGCGTGCTGTGGTGCGCGCTGTTTCTGGTTATCGTAGCAGCCTGGCGTGGACGCATTTCGCGCGTTGTCAGCATCCTGCGCGAGCCGCGTACCATCGCCACCCTGGCGCTGACCAGCGTGCTGATCAGCTGCAACTGGACGCTCTTCATCTATTGCGTGTCGACGAACCAGCTCGTCGAAGCAAGTTTCGGTTACTATCTGACGCCGCTGCTTTCGATCGCGCTGGGCGTCTTCCTGTTCGGCGAGCGCATGTCGCGGATGCGCCTCATCGGCATCGCGCTCGCAGTCGGTGCGGTGGGCGTGCAGGCGTTTGAGCTCGGGCATATTCCCTGGATCGGTCCCATGCTGGCGCTGTCGTTCGGCTTCTACGGCTATTTCCGCAAACTGACGGACGTCGATGCGCTGGACGGCCTGCTGGTGGAAACGCTGATCCTGTTTCCGTTCACCTTTGGCCTGGTGGCCTATTGGTGGGGGACGCACACGGGCGCATTTCCATCCGCCAATCTGGCCAAGGATGCGCTTCTGATTGTCGGGGGGCCGCTGACGTTCACGAGACGTTTACGCGCGGCAGTGCGATTGCGTTCGTCTGCATCTGGGCTGCCATCGTGATCGTGGCGCTCGAAGGCCGGATCGGACGCGTCAAGCCGCAGGCGACTTGAGAAGCAGCGCGGCAATCGCTTCTTCGGGGCCGGCGACGATGTGCTGAAGGTCGAACAGGCTCTCCTGTGCGAAGCCCTCGCGCACGACATGGTCCAGCAGCGCCTTCAGCGGGTCGAAATAGCCCGCGACGTTCACAAGGACGATGGGCTTGCCCAGTGCGTGAAGCTGCGCCGATGTGAGGACCTCGAAATATTCGTCCAACGTGCCGAGACCTCCCGGCAGGATCACGAATGCGTCGGCGAGCGCCAGCATGCGGCCCTTTCGCTGTTGCAGATCTGGCGTGATGATCAGTTCTTCGGCCGATTTGAGCGGCGGTTCGAGATGTCTCAGAAAGGCGGGAAGAACGCCGATGACGGGCGCGCCGCCCGCCCGGATCGCCCGCGCCACTTCGCCCATCAGTCCGATATTTCCGCCGCCGAACACCAGCGAGAAGCCGTTGGCTGCCAGCAAAGCCCCCAATTGCCGCGCGGCTTCGGCATAACGCGGATTGCGGCCGGGCGCGGAGCCGCAGAAGACGCAAATGACGCGCTGACGCTTTTCCTTGTCGTGGGGAGGGTTATGCATGACCCGATTCGTTCTCTGCCTGTTGCGCTGCGGGGTATAGTTGGGGATTGCGGCAGACACACCATCTTTCTAAACAGGTTGGCTTTCTAAACAGTTAGCCAACCGTTATCGCCCGAGAGGTTAGTCGTGTCGTTTTCCTTGGTCACCCCGGCAGGCGCCGGGTCGTCCGCGCAATCGGCGTGCTGACGCATGTCGACGCCCAATCCAATGCTCGAATCGGGCGACGGCACGCCGTCGCTGCACCCGCTTTACATGCTCATGCCCTATCTGTGGCCGAAGGACCGGCCGGATCTGCGGCTGCGCGTGGTTGTGGCGCTCGTCTGCCTCGCGCTGTCGATCGCGGCGACGACCGTTTCGCCGGTCATGTTCGGCTGGATCACGGACCGGCTGGCGCACAAGACGCTTGCGAACATCGCCATTGCGGCGGTCTTCGGCCTGATCGTCGGTTATGTGCTGTCCCGCATCCTGATGCAGGCCTTCGCGCAATTGCGCGACGGGATCTTCGCGAAGGTCCAGTATCACGCGCTCAAGGAGGTCGGCGTCTCGACTTTCGCCCATGTGCACACTCTGAGCCTGCGTTTCCATCTGGAACGCAAGACGGGCGGTCTGTCGCGCACCATCGAGCGCGGCACCAAAGGCATCGACACGCTGCTCTCGTTCGCGCTGTTCAGCATCTTCCCGACCTTCTTCCAGCTTCTTCTGTTCACCGCGATCATGGTCTGGAAGCTCAATATCTGGATCGCTCTGACGACGCTCGCGATGGTGGGCGGCTATGTCTGGTTCACTTTCGCCATCACGCGCTGGCGCGTGCGCTTCCGCCGCGAGATGAACGACAGCGACAGCGAAGCGAACACCAAGGCGGTCGACAGCCTGCTCAATTACGAGACCGTCAAATATTTCAACAATGAGGGCCACGAGACCCGTC
>JBEKLK010000109.1:0-11997 GCA_050010235.1 Rhizomicrobium sp. | reverse complement strand
CTCGCGCCCGCGCTGATCCTGCTTGTTCTGCCGGTGCTGATCGAAATGTACTCGCGCCGGGTTCCGGCGCCGCATGCACCCGAACCTGCGGAGTAGCGCCATGCCAAGAATCCGCAACACGCACTATCTCGGATCGGCCGCTGTTCTGGCGATATTGCTCGTGTCCGGTTGCGCCATCGGTCCGGATTTCACGCGCCCCGCGCCGCCGGTGGTCAAACAGTTCACGCCGGACGCTTTGCCCGGCTCAACTGCCTCGGCCGATGTCGCCGGCGGCGAAGCGCAACGCTTCGTCGAAGGGCGGGACATTCCAGCCGAATGGTGGACGCTCTTTCAGTCCCCGGCGCTCGACACGCTGATGAAGCAGGCGATCAAGTCCAATCCGGATCTGCAATCGGCCATTGCGGCATTGCGCATCGCCAAGGAGAACACGGCCGCGCAGGTCGGCGCCTATTTTCCGACCATCGAAGCCAACGCCTCTCCCGCCCGCTATCACAACTCGACCGTGCTCTCGCCGACGCTCAACGCCTACCAGCCCTATTTCAACCTCTACACGGCGCAGGTCAGCGCCGATTGGACGCTCGACATCTGGGGCGGCAACAGGCGTGCCGTGGAATCGCTCCATGCGACCGCGGATGCCCAGAGATTCGAGGTCGAGGCCGCCTATCTCACGCTCACCTCGGCGCTCGCCGGCGCTGCCATCCAGGAAGCATCCCTGCGCGTCCAGCTCGCCTCCATGCAGGACATCGTGAAGGCGGAGACCGCCTCGCTCGACATTTTGCAGCGCCAGCTGAATCTCGGTCAGGTGTCGGGCGCCGACGTTGCCGCCCAGGAAGCCGCATTGGCGCAAGTCCAGCAGGCCCTGCCCCCGCTGCAGAAGCAGCTCGCCCAGGAGCGCGACCTGATCACAGTGCTTGCGGGACAATTCCCCAGCGATCAGGTGCCGGAAACCTTCGAACTCGAAACACTTGTCGTGCCCCAGGAACTTCCGGTCGGCATTCCGTCGAAGCTCGTGGATCAACGGCCCGACATTCGCGCGGCCGAGGAAACTCTCCATGCCGCCAGCGCGCAGATCGGCGTGGCCGAGGCGAACATGCTGCCCAATCTCACATTGAGCGCGGCGGACGGAACGGCCGCGACCCGGCTTGCGGGCCTGTTCGTGCCGGGGAACGGGTATTGGAGCATCGCCGCCGGCCTCACCCAGCCGATATTCGACGGCGGCACCTTGCTGCACAAGACCCGCGCCGCGCGCGCGGCCTACGATCAGGCCTTCGCGCAATATCGCAGCACCGTGCTCACGGCATTTCAGAACGTGGCCGATACGCTCTATGCAATTCGATCGGACGCGGACGCGCTCAAAGCTGCGGTCGCTTCGGAAAATGCCGCCGCGAAAAGCCTCGCTTCCGCGCAACTGCGGTTGAAACTGGGAGACGTCAACGTGCTGGCGGTGCTCAACGCCCAGCAGACTTACCAGCAGGCGGTGATCAGCCTCGCCCAGGCCCGCGCCGCGCGCTTCGCCGACACGGTCGCGCTGTTCCAGGCGCTGGGCGGCGGCTGGTGGAACCGGAACAAATCGGCCGCACCTGCGAAAGAAGACACAGCCGCGAAGTGAATCGCCTTTGTTCTCGCCTGTTTTGATTTAGGTCGGCGGCTGAGCGAGCAGATAAGGCAAGCCGCCATTGATCGACGGGTCCTCGCCCCAAATGGAAAGATCGAATCCGGTCGGCAATCCTGATTGGAGTTGCGCTGTCGTCAGGCCGGTGATGTGCAGCTGGTTGGAAATGTTTCCGACGCCCTGACTGAGATTTGTGATCCCGCTTGTTGTCGTGTCCCAATAGTCGTCGATAAACACTTCTTCGGCGGGGCTTTCTCCGACAAGTCCCCCCATTGTCGAACCGCTCCGTCCACTCACCGCGCCCGTCGCATAAGAATACGTGACCGAGTAGGGATCGTTTCCGATCAGCCCACCAAAGCCCCCAACGATCGCAGATTTACCGGCACTCACCGCGCCAGTGGCGTAGGAATTGTTTATCGTTCCCTGGTTCGCACCGACGAGGCCGCCAGCATAAGTATAGGCGCCGCCGCTCACGGTACCTGAGGCGTATGAGTCGGTAATGGTTGCGAAATCGATTTGGCCGACCAACCCTCCCACCGAACCGAAAATGCCGGGCGGCGATGGTGCGTTTCCAATACTCACCGCTCCGACCGCATATGAGCTGGAGATGTTGCATACGAAGTCCATCCCTACAAGACCGCCGGCGACCGCGTTGTATCCACCGGTCACAGTGCCGCTCGCATAGGAATCGCTGATGGACTTGCCTCCTTCTTCGAGCCCGACGAGACCACCAACCTCTCCTCCGCGTGCATCACCCGTAGCGTAGGAAGATTCAATCGTTCCACCCTCGACGCCAACCAGGCCGCCGGCTTCGGCGTAGCCGCCACCCATCACGTTCCCGGTCGCGTAGGAATTTTCGATGAGGCCCGCCGCCTGGCCTGCAAGGCCGCCGATTGAGACATTCGTGCCAACGCCGCTTACGTCGCCAGTCGCATAGGAATCATCGGTCGTTAGCGCATTGTCTTCTCCCACAAGACCACCAGCTCGAGGATCATTGGTTCCGATCACTTTCCCGGTTGCGTAAGAATTGGAAATGGTCCCCCCATCGGAACCGACCAATCCGCCGGTATAGGCATATTGCCCTTCTCCCCGGACATTGGCGGACGAAGAACTCCCGGAGATGCTTCCCAACGAGCTCCCGACAAGCCCACCCACACCGTTGGTGATATCGCAGCTTCGGCAAGTCGCGGAATCGCTCAGGATTGTTCCGCTAACAGACGAGCCCTCGACACTACTTCCCGCCGCCATCGCCCCGATCAATCCACCGACATTTGCGTCAGTTGCAGCTCCGGTGACCACGGCATGAGAGAGGACGATATCGCGCACGACGCTGCCGTTCGCGGTATCGGCGAACAGGCCGACATCGGTGTCGGTGGTGTCGTCGATGTCGAGATTGGAGATCGTATTGCCGAGTCCTTCGAAGACACCCGAAAACGCCGTCGATATCGGGGACGACGTATAGATGCCGTCGCTCTTCGCGTTGTAGTCGCGCGCCAGCGCGTAATCTCCGGACGGATCGGCCGCGATGTCCGCAGAGAGCGTTGCAATGTTGTCGACCAGCGTGTAATTCGCGCCGTTGATGGTAAGTGTCGCGGACAAGCTGGCGAATGTCACCGCGCCGCCGCCGAAAAGCAGATCTCCGCCCGTGCCGCCGTCATCGGTCAGTATGGCGAGTTTGCCGGCTCCCATCACCTTAACCGGCGCATCGATGAAAATCGAGTGATAGGCATCAAGCGTAAGCGTCGCCTTGCCGTGCCAGGACAGCGCCGCATCGATGATGATGTCCCCATCGCCGGACGGGTCCACAATGCCCGGCCCGCTGGCGCCGGTCGCTGTCGTTTGCAGCGTGACGCTGGTGCCGGCGTCGAGCGAATTGTCGATGGTGGATGCGGCGGCGCTGTCGACCGTGAGGTTGTCGGGATCGAGCAGCCACTGGCCGCCGGAGCCATGCGCGGCCGACGCATCGACCGACGCGCCCGCGAACGCAAGCGTGCGTCCTGAGGTTTCGATCGTGCCGCCATTGCCGGATTGCACGCCGCCTTGGGCGAGCGCCCGGCCTGCAAAGCTGGTGTGGGACGCTATGACGGAAATCGCGCCGCCATTGCCGGCGACGTTTGCCGATGCGTTGAGGATGCTCGCTTTGTCGACGGTCACCGAGTTCTGATTCCATCCACCGACACTGATGTTGCCGCCACCCTTCGCGCCAGAGGCATCGAGGTTCGCATGAGAGACGATCACGTCGCCGCCATCGCCCGCATCAAGAACGATGGTGCCGCCCTGTTGGTGCGCGCCTTGCGCCTCGATGGTGCCGCCCACATTGACGATGCCGGTCGCGATGCCTTCGGCGGAGCGCGCGGTCATCGTGACCGTGGCGCCGGAGAGCAAGCCGATATTGGTCGCGGTGGCTTTCGCATTGACGTCGCCCTGCGCGGCGAACGAGACCAATCCGTCGCCTTTGAAGTCGACGGTGAAGGCGTTTGCGCCTCCCAACGACACCGTGCCGAGCTTCGCCCGCACCGTGCCCGAGTGGGACACCTTCGGCGCCACGAGAGCCACCGTGCCCTGCGAGGCCGCCGTGATCGCGCCGCGCTTGACGCTGGCCGCGTTTGGATGGCCGGCCCGCGTGAACTCCCCGGCCAGCAGATCGGAATCGGTCCCGTCCGTGCTCGTGGCGATCAGCGAACCCACATTGACCACCGCGCCCTTGCCGAACAACAGACCATTGCCGTTGATCAGAACCACGCGGCCGTTGGCATCGAGCGTTCCCAAGATCCGGCTCGCACTATCGCCGCCGATCCGGTTGACGGCTATCGCCTGCGCATTGGGCTGCACGAACTGCGTTGTCTGTCCGCTGCCGATATTGAAGCTCGACCAGTCGATCACGACGTCTTCGCTCGTCTGATCGATATTGGTCTGATGCGAGGATGGCGAGGCGATGGAGGCCGAGCCGGTCGTCACGGTCCCGCCAACGGGATTGGCAAGAGCCGGCGCCGCAAACAGACTGGCGACGGCAATTCCCAACCAACCGAACGATGCGGACGATTTCAGCGGGCCGCGCGAACGCAGGATGGGATGGAAAGCCATGGTGTCCTTCCGAAAGGCCGGGCGCTCGGGGAACAAATGTCCCGCACAAGCACGCGGAAACCGACCGGCGCCACGATCCTCTTTCAGAGTTGCCAACAGCTTAAGAAACATGACTTGCCGCCGCGCGAAGCCGCTTACGGCTTGTCTTTCCGAGGCTTCGCCGCCGATGAGGTCTTGTCGGCGTCGGCCTTGAGGTTCGTGCTGTAGACCCAGCCCTGCTGTGCTTTGCCGTTCTTGCCGTCCGTGCGAACCAGCGTCCAGTTGTTGCGCCGGTTGACGATCGCGACGTCTGCGCCGTGTTGCAGGGTCAAGACGATGGCGGCTGTCTTCGCGGGGTCTGCGCGCATATTCGCGGCATGGACGACCATCGCCGTCTGCGGCGCGGCGGCAGTCGCGGCCGCGGGCGTTTGCGATGCGGTCTGAACCGGCGGCGCGGCGACGGTCGATCCGCTTGAGGTCGTGAAAGCGGCAATGCTCCGCTGCCAGCTTTCGGGCATGAACGACTCGATGCGCGGCCAGAACACGATTGCCGACGCCGCCAGGAGCGCCACCACGACGATATCGCGGATGAGGCGGCGGGGCGATTTCGATTGCAGCCGGCTTGCGCTGGGATCGTCGCCATTCCAGTCGTGGTTCTCCCGCAGGGAAATCCGCGGTTGCAACGACGACATTTCGCGCGACGCCATCTTCGTAAGAGGCGCTTCGCCTTCGCGGTCGGCGAGCGTGGATTGCAACGAGGCGACTTCGGCGCGCAGGCGGCCGATGACGTCGCTGTCGGAATGATCGCGCGCCCTGACCCGTATTTGCGCCAGCGCGGTTTCGGCTTCCTTGTATCGCGCGGTGGCTTCGGCGAGCGCGACGGCGGATTGCTTGCGCCATTGCGCTTCGGCTGCAGCAAGGCGAGCGACTTCTTCACTTTTCCAACCCGCCATCGCGTTTGACAGTGCCGCTTGCGACTCCTGCCGCGAACGCTCCTGCATCTGTTCGGCCGCCTTGCGTACCTGAACCAGCACGGTGTCGCGATCCGAGAGCGCGGTGCGCAGGGTCGCCAATTCCTCCCGCACGCTGCGAAGCTCTGCCTCGCCCCGCGCGGTCTTTGCGGCCGCTTCCGCTCCGGTGTCCGACAACGCCGCTTCGGCGCGTTCGCATCTGGAGGTCAGCTCGGCCTGCGTGCTTTCCAACTGCTGGCGCCATTGCGCGTCGGCGGCCGCGAACCGCGCCGTCTCTTCTTTTTTCCAATCCGCTTTCGCAGCCGACAGCGCGGCTTCCGACTCCTGCCGGGCGCTTGCGCGTATCTGCTCGGCCGCCGCACGCGACTGGGCCAACAGGGCGCTCCGATCGGCCAGCGAAGCGCGGAGCGCCTCCATCTCGTCGCGCAGCCGGCGAACTTCGCCTTCGTCCCGCACGGGCTTCGCGGCCGCGCGTGCCTCCGCATCCGACAATGCCGCTTCGGCGCGTTCGCATCTGGCGGTCAGCGCGGCCTGCGCGCTTGCCGACTGTTTTCGCCATTGCGCTTCGGCGGCAGCGAACCGCGCCGTCTCTTCGGTCTTCCAGCCCGCTTTGGCATTCGACAGCGCCGTTTCCGAGTCCCGCTGTGAACGCTCCTTCGCCTGTTCCGTCGCCTTGCGCGCTTGGGCCAGCGCAGCGTCGCGATCCGCCAGTGTGGCGCGCAGCGCGGCCAGCTCCCCGAGCAGACGGCTCTCGCCTTCGTCCCGCGCCGGCTTCGCAGCCGCGCGTGCCTCGGCCCGCACCAATGCCGCCTCGGCGCGCTCGCATCGCGCCGTCATCTCCGACAATGCCGACGCGGATTTCTCCCGCCATTCCGATTGGGCTTTGGCCGACCGCGCCGCTTCGGCGGCTTTCCAGGCGGTCTCGGCCACGGCCGCAGCCTCTTTCGTCTCGCGCCGCCAGCGCTCCTGCGCCTCGGCGAGACGCTCTTCCGTGTGCTTTTCGGATTTGGCGATCAGGCTGTTTTGTTCCGCCAGCCACGCGTTTTTGCCCTGTTCGAGCGCGGCTTCGGATTGTTCCGCCGCGGCCCGATGCAGTGCCAATTCGGCTTCGCGCGCGGCCAGTTCGATTTTCAAATCCTTCAATTCGTCGCGCTGGCGCTGAAGCAGCGCATCGTGCTCCCGCATGTTTGCGCTCGCCGCGACATCGGCCTGCGCGGCGCGCGGTTGTGCGCTGCCGGGTGTGAGCGGGACATCGAGGATGGCGAGTGTTGACGCTTCCTGATCCAGGCCGATGACCCGGATCGACAGCGATTGCGCCTCGCCCCCGCCTTCCGGAGCGAGATATTCCAGATCGTCGAGTTCGTCGGTCGCAAGCGACCAGGAGCCGTCGCCATTGTTGCGGCCGCGCGACAGCCGCGCGAGCTGCAGCATGTGCTCGACACGCAGCGACAGCCGCCCGTGCTTGCGATAGGGCTGGAGCAGCGGCGCAAGCGCCAGCGGGATCGCCCGCGCCGGCAACGGCATTTCGCGCGCGACGGTTTTCGACAACGCGTCGCGCGTTGCCGGCAACTTGCTGCGAACTGTTGCGCGTAGCGGCATTCGGCCGGATCCCTTGTTGGGGATCATCTTGACCGCGTTGCGATAGCGAACGCTTAGCCGAACCGGGACAATTTAAATCGAATTGCATCTATCCGCCGACTTAACCTGGGTTAAAGGCCGCCGGGGGTCGAAATGCGATCTATTTTTGCAAATTTTTTCTCGCTCATAAATATCCAACAAAATCATTGTCCTGATGCTGCGGAACAGGGCTTTCGAGCCCTGTTATGACTCCTGTTATTTTCCCTGTTTTTTGCCCGGATTTCGTCCCTGTTATGCGCGCCTTGTTCGCCGCAGCGCTGGGCGGATTCCCGCGGCCCGCGTTTCGCGCGCGCGTTGTCGGACACGTTCCGGCGCGTGACGGTCAGTTTCATCTGCGCTCTCCTCGCGCCTCGAAAACGCACAGGATGGCGCTGCCAAATCTCTCGCGCAATCGCACGAAATCGAAACGGCAAAGATAATTGGAACGTTGATCGAATCTTTGTCGCGCAGTGCGCGCGAAACCATCGGCGGGTCAGGAGGTTAGAACGGCGTTCGAACACGTTGACGCAGTCTTTGATACGTCTCGGTGGCCGGGCTTGACCCGGCCACCGCAATCAAGGGCGAACCCCCGTCAGCCTATTCGTCAGTGATGATGATCCTTGCCGCCGCCGGAATTCTTGTTGCCGCCTTTATTCTTGTTGTTGCCGTGGTCTGAGCCATGCGTCGTTGTCAGAACACGGCCGTGGTCATGCCCATGATCATGCCCGTGCACATCGTGCCCATGCACATCATGCCCACGAACCAGGCCGTGCCAGCCGCCATGCCTGGCGCCCCAGCCGCGATCCCAATGGCCGCCGTTCCAGCCCCAGCCTTCGAAATGATTCCAGCCGAAATGCACGCCGACCCAACCCGGCCAAGGGTACCAGCCGCCGCGATACCAGAAGAGAGGCTCGCCGTTGTACCAGCGATAATAATGCGGGCCGTAGACCCATTCGCCGTTGACGAAGATGCGGCCATCGTAAAACGCGTAGCCGCAATCGCCCGTATAGTAATAATCGTAGGCGTCGCACGGTCCGGGCGGATAGTAACCAGGGCCATAGTAATAGTCCGGCACGACGACATGATGGACCGGCGTGCCGATGTGGATGCCGATGCCGGGAACGCCGATGCTGATGCCGATGCCCGCGTCGGCAGGCGCCGAAGCGAACAGCGCCGCCGCCGAAATGGCGACAGCCGCCACCGCTATCCTGATAAGCGAATTCATATACTCTTCTCCTTGATTGCATTCGATGGGTCGCACACAGGGGCGAACGCACTTGCGCGGCAGTTGAATCATCCCTCGCGGGAACTTACCCTATCACCCTTTCGCCGATTGCAATGGCCGGCCTGCGCATGCGCGGCAAGAAATGATTCGATGACAAGAGTCAGGAGACCGGATGTATATTCGAACCTTCGGGAATTACAGCTCGCGTCGCCGCGATTTTTCCGGGGATCGGCGAGACCGGACCGACGCGAGCGATCTTCCGGAAAGGCGGACCTGATCATGGATTGGCTTCACGACATATCCTACCTGTTCGGCGGCGCATTTCTGGCGAACGCCGTTCCGCATTTCGTCAGCGGCATGATGGGACAACCCTTTCAGAGCCCGTTCGCCAGGCCGCCCGGCAAAGGTCTTTCATCCTCGACGGTGAACGTGCTCTGGGGGTTTGCGAACTTCGTCGTCGCCCATTTTCTCATCGCGCGTGTGGGACATTTCGATCTGCACGCCGCGGATCACATCATCGCTGTGGGTGTGGGCGTTCTGCTGATGGGTGTGATGGCCGCGCGTTCGTTCGGACGATTCCACGGCGGCAATTCTCCTACGGCCTCGTGAGGGGGGAGGTTTCGGTGACAGGAGCTGCAATTCCAGACTCGTTTACGAGCCGGCCGGAATTACAGCGTGTTTCGCCGCAATCTTTGAAAACGGCTCGCGCCCGTCGCCGGCCGTTTCTTTTTTTGTCGCGAACATTTTACGGCAACGCTGCCAGCATCGCTGCACATACCTGGCTTTTTTAAGGCACTTCAAGCTATGGCTATTTTTCGCAGCCTTAAGGGACCCAGTGGGGAGTCCCTATCGCCGTTTTGGCAAGATCCCTCCAAGTGTGTGCGGATCAGACTGTTACTCAATCAGTACACAGAATAACGAGCACTGTTACAGAGCCTCGCGCAGAGCTATTTGCGCTTCCTAGGGGCGGCATCGAACACAACAAGGCTCTCTCGCAAGTGAGGCCCACTCGCGTCTGGTCTGTCGCGCAACTCGTTCCATTGTTGGCATGAGACACGCCTCAGGTGCCGTAAGACGTGTACGTCTCTCAACAGCCAGCCATTACTGGCCCCTATGTCGGCAATTATCAAATCGACTGGAAGTTCCACGCCGGCATACGCGGACGTGGAAACAACAAGCCAAAGGCTGGCCCCAGCCTTCGCCTTTCGCCGC
The DNA here is from genome assembly GCA_050010235.1 of Rhizomicrobium sp. Taxonomy (GTDB): domain Bacteria; phylum Pseudomonadota; class Alphaproteobacteria; order Micropepsales; family Micropepsaceae; genus Rhizomicrobium. Next base: position 2,297 of record JBEKLK010000109.1, on the reverse strand, counting down.
AGACTTTTGAGAACAGTGGACATGTCCTCGAAATAAGCTTGAGCCATCATAGGAATTCGCTTGTCCCACAGGCCGGCGTCATTTGCGTCCAAACTCGCCACCTTTTCGTTCAGTCGCGCAATTGCGTCAGAGTATGTTTTCCCGAAATCGGCCTGTACGGGGTCCTTCCAGCTGGCTTGTACATGCGAGCGCAGGGTTGCCTGCCTCAGATCGCGTAATTGTTTCATGTTTGAAACGAAACCGCCCAAAAACAACTCGGGTCGATACACATCGGTATAGTCAAAGGAATTAAGATACGGGGGCGACGTCACGCACAAATCGAACGAGCCATCAATAGCTATCCGCCTACTATCGCCAAGCTCGATATTCGCGTTGAGTGGCGTTGCGCTAGTAACTTCCAAATCTTCAGCAACCAGTTTTGAGCGCGCCCGCACTGCGTCTACAAAATCGTCCTTGCCGAGCCTCAGGGCTTTCCAGTTGCGCTTGTACCTCAGACATTTGCCGTCCTTCTCGGCGTTTGCCGCATCCATTGCACCGCCAATCAAGCATAGACGGACGAGCGCTTTCTCAGATTTAGGGAGTTTTTTTGTGTGGTCCCACGTACCTTGGAAGGTCTTCAGCACGGAGCCATTGAAGAGCCACTTGCCTCGCGCTTTTGCTTTTTCCGCCTTGCTGGAAAATGTTGAGAACTCTTCGAGCCAACAGTCAGCACCGGTCTTAGCAGCATCAAGACACTCTTCGACCGCATCGGAAAATCGCTCGGGGTGTCCCTTGCTTACCTTCGTCTGGGCTACAAACCGCAAGAATGGATTCACTTCCGCGCCCTTTCCGACGTACCCATCCGACGCAGCGGTCAGAGCCGTCGTACCACTTCCGGAGAACGGATCGTAGATGGTATCTCCTAACTCCAGTCCCGCGTCTGTAGCAGCGTGTTGCACCACCTCAGGCGAGAACGCCTCTTTGAAAAAGTACCATCTATGGCGGGGTAGAGACTCGCTGTCTATCGCACTAACGCTCGGGAGTGTTGCCACGGTCGTCAATTCAGCACCGGCTCTGCAAACATACGCACGGGCGACGCAAAGTCGGTTCTTGTGCTGTGATAATCGGGATCGTATGCGATTTCGTGATCCCGATAGTACAAGCCATCATCTGATGTCACAGACGTTGTTGTCTCAGTCAGACTTCGGCGACGGCCATCTACAACGACTAGATAGCCACGACTCGTCAGCCCCGGTCCAGCTGTGTGATCGGAGTCAAGATAGTCAGCTAGCTGTTTTGCTCCTTCCTTCGCCCTAGCATCTCGATACGAGACCGTTATGTGCCCGGTTTCGTCCTTTGAATCACCGAGCCATTTTACCTCCACCAATGCCCGTTTGCTTGTTTCATGCCATATCACCTTGATATCAACCGGGTGCGTCTCATCCACAATCTGTTCAGGTCGAACTTCTGCATCCGGGAAGACGTTGCTTAGGAACTGATGCAGGGATCGGCGCATTAGAATCTCTGGCTTAGTGCGCCAAAAGAGTCGCTTTGCGTCTGCCCATGCTTCTTGAAGGATGAAGCAACTGGTGTTGCGAACGACGCGTGAGCGATAGGTCGCAAGTGCCTCTTCCAATGAAGAATATGTGGGGCGAGAGAACATGCTGGCATGCGCACCGGAGGGATTAATTAGATCGTAACGCGCACCGGCGATGACAAATGCCTCTTCTCGGTCCGAATAGGTATAGACAATGGCAGTTGCCGACAGAGCTGAAACGTCAATTCCAACGGCTTCATAGACTCTCAGGCGTCCCGCCTGAGTTACCTCGACGATGCAATCTCCGTCGAGTTCATGATTGATGGTTAGGGCGTTTGGCAAATCATATTTTGGTGCAGTTGCAGCTTGTATCGGCGGGTCGCCAACACGCATAAATATTTTCAGGGGCGCTTGTCGCGATGCCGGCTCAATAATTCTATATATCTGTGTTATCGCGTCCGTGAGATTTTGTAGGACGCTAATGCCGGCGTTTCCGAATTGCGTTGATACCGCCAATGCGTGCAAGTTTTCTGCAATCCTTCTCATTTTGGCGAGGTCAAGGTTGTTCATGACTGCTTGATTTCGGAACGTCGGGATACCGGCTGATCGGAAACGAATGTCAACCAAAGAAGCGAAGGAACAAAAAGGTCGTAGTCACGATTCCCGAGAGTCGAATTCAGAAGCTCGAACTGTTGATACAGCAGTTCAAGCGAAGTTCCGTCCAAAAGCCCGCCGCCCCTAGCGCGCAACAATGCTCTGCGCATGGTGGGTTCGTTATCAA
>JBEKLK010000108.1:0-10098 GCA_050010235.1 Rhizomicrobium sp. | reverse complement strand
CGCGGATGCGTGATCAGAACCTGCGGGTCCTTCTGGAACACCGCCATCACCGCTTTGATCGCAGCGCCCTCCTTGACCATGTTGAGCGGGATGAAGCAGTTCGAACCGATGCCGAAATCGGCCGCGCCCCCGGCCAGCAATTGCGGCACGTTCACGCTCGGTCCGCCTTCGAGGATGCGCACGTCGAGGCCGCGTTTCTTGTAGAGGCCCATCGCGAGCGCTTCGTAGAAGCCGCCATGCTCGGCCTGCGCCTTCCAGTCGGTGACGAAGGTGATGGGCGTCAACGCCGCCGCCGCATGCGCCGCTCCGCCGAACGCGAAAACAGCCGCGAGCGCGGCCGCGATTCCCAAGCGTGACATAGGCCCCTCCGACGATCCCTCTATACCAACTTCAGATCGAGCGGACCGGTCAATCCCCTAGAAATTTCCCCTCTACCCCATAGGGGGAGAGGGCAGGGTGAGGGGGCGGCGACGATTGCGCGTTCTGGAAAGACCCCCTCACCGCTCGCTGTTGCTCGCTGCCTCTCCCCCTACGGGGTAGAGGCGAAACAAAAGTCGCTTACTCGGGAGGAACAAACGGTCCGCAGGTCGCAAGCCGGCGCGTGCGGTCGATGGCGGCAAACCGATCCTCGTCGGCGATCAATGTGCGGATCAATATCAGTCCGCGCCGCGTGGGCGAATTCACCACCAGGCGGTGCGCTGTGGCGGCGATCTCCTTGTCGCGGTCGGGCGACTGCACCACGAGATCGAGCTTGCCGCGTTCGGCCTGGCGATCGTCCAGCACGTACCAATTGTTGGTTTCGTCGTCGAACGCGGAGACCGACCAATAGGTGTCGCGCGGAATGACGGCGCGCACTTCGAGCGGCCCTTTCGAAAGATCGTAGGGGCAGGTCGAATAGAGAAGATCGGGACTCGGCCGCACGATCCCGTGCGAATTCGCATCGGCCCGCGCGCCGTGATGCATCGTGTTCCGGTCGCCCAAGATTGAGAATGCGCGGTCCATGACGAGATAAGGCAACGCATAGAGCGATCCCACATGAACCAGCGCCGCCACGACGATCGTCACTGCGATCCAGCCCATCCAGCCGCGCGCGCTCATGAGCAGGATTCCTTGACGATCACCGGCAAGGTGGCTTGCGCGGGATCGGCTTCGACGCTCGCGCCGGGATTGTAGAGCCGCAAGGTGAGAGAGAACGGCGCTCGCGCCGTCGGAATCCAGTTTTGCACATGGGCCGCACTTCCCACGCTCGCCGAAAAGCTTCCGTCGGCAGCGCGCAGGATGGAATTCTTCGAAATGGAATAGCGGTCGACGAGATTGGGGATCAGGAAATCGTCCGCGCCATAGGCGGTGATGCTCCACCAGCGCGCATCGGGATCATGCCCGACAATGTCGTAGGCGCAGGCGCCGTCGAGCGGCGTGCCGCTGCTGTCGGTGAAGGCCGTGTAGTAGATCGTTTCCGTGCGATTGAGGGCCAACAGGCCATGCAACGCCACGCTGGCTCGTGTGTAGAGGTCGCCCTTTGCGCTGCCGATGGTGAGGCTCGTGCGCCACGGACCATCGATCACGGCGCCCGGCCCGCCGCCGCGCACGACGGCCGCCCAGGTGACGGCCAATCCCAGCGCAATGCCTGCGACGATCGCCGCTGCGAGTTTCAATCCGAACTTCATGGGCACAATCGCGAATACGAAACCGGCGAAACTATAGCACCGAATTAATTGCCGTCGCCGTTATCCTGGGGCGGCTGTTGCTGTGGGGGTGGCGGCTGCTGCTCGTCCGGCGGCGGGCCCTGCGGCGGCGCATTGGGATCGCCGGGCGGCTCGTTGGGGTCGGCTTGTGGAGGTACGGCCGGTTGCGGGGGCGGTTGCTGGGAGTTGCCGTTTCCGCTGCCGAAGATCCAGTTCCAGAATGTGCGTTGGGGCGATTGACCGCCCTGCATGGGAGCGGCTTCATCGTCCGTTGGTGCAGCGGAATTCGTGTCGGCGCCGTCGGTGGTGAGGATCGAGTTGGTGTCGTTCGGCGCCTGCGGCGGCGACATGTCGAGCAGCTTCGCGGGCTTGCCCTTTTCCGCTGCCGTCATCACGTCTTTCCAGATGGCCGCCGGCAGGCTTCCGCCCGTCACGGTTTTCATCGGCGAGGAATCGTCGTTGCCGACCCACACGCCCGCGACATAGTCGGTGGTGAAGCCGACGAACCAGGCGTCGTGATAATCCTGCGTCGTGCCCGTCTTGCCTGCGGCCTGATGGCCGACCAGTGCTGCGCCACGGCCCGTCCCTCCGGTGATGACGCCTGCGAGCATCGTCGTGAGATCGCGGTCGACATGGGAGGCGATCACGCGCTCCTCCGGCGGCGGCGTGCGCTTGTAGAGCACATGCTTCGACGGATCGTCGACTTCCGTCACGTAGTAAGGCCACACGCGAATGCCGCCGGAGGCGAACGCCGCATAGGCCGTGGTCAATTCGATCGGGGTCACTTCCGAAGTCCCCAGCGCCAGCGACGCATTGGGATCGAGTTGCGAGACGATGCCGCAACGATGCGCCGCATCGACGACCGTGGTGATGCCCACTTCCTGCGCGAGCCCCGCCGTGATCGTGTTGATGGAATGGGCCAGCGCATCGGCAAGCGTAACGGTGCCGTAGCTGCGCCCGCCGAAATTGGTGGGAGTCCAGCCGTCGATGTCCACCGGCCCGTCGTCGCGCACATCCCAGGGACTGATACCGTTTTCGATAGCCGCGAGATAGACGAACGGCTTGAACGCGGAACCAGGCTGGCGTCGCGCCTGCGTCGCGCGGTTGAACACGCTCTCGTCGTAGTCGCGACCGCCGATCAGGGCGGAGACCGCGCCGTCCGGCTTCATCAGCACGACGGCCGCTTCGCTGGCATGGACTTTCGCGCCGCGCGTGGCGAGCGTGTGCGCCACGGCATGGCGCGCCGCTTCCTGCAGGCGCGGCTCGAGCGTCGTATGCACGATCAGGTCGGAGGCGTGCATCAATCCGCTGCCGGCGACGAGGCGCGTCGCTTCGTCGGCGGCGGTGTCCAGGAAATAATTGCGCGCATCGGTGATCGAATGATCGGACATTTCGGCCGGATTGGCGCGCGCGTCATCGGCCTGGGCCTGCGTGATCGCACCCGTCTCCACCATGGCGCGCAACACCAGCCCCGTGCGCGTCTGGGCCGCATCGAGATCGCGGCGGGGCGAGAATGCCGTCGGCGCGCGCGTCAGGGTGGCGAGCATCGCGGCTTCCGCGATGGTCACGTTTCGCGCCGATTTGCCGAAATAGACATGGGCCGCGCCGTCGACGCCATAGGCGCCGGATCCCAGGTAAATCCGGTTCAGATAGAGTTCGAGGATCTGCTTCTTGGTCAGCGATTTTTCGAGTTTCGCCGCGTCGAACAGCTCTTCGAATTTGCGGCTGAAGGTCCGGTTCGGGCTGAGGAACACGATCTTCGCCGTCTGCTGCGTGATGGTCGAACCGCCGGCCACGACATGTCCCGCATGCAGATTGGTCAGAGTCGCGCGCACGAGGCCGCGAATGTCGATGCCCTGGTGATCGTAGAAGCGGCGGTCCTCCATCGCGATGAAGGCGGCCGGCAGATAGGCGGGCATGTCTTCGAGTGTCAGCCGGTCGCCCACCAGTGCGCCGCGATGGCCGATCTCGCTGCCATTTGCATCGAGAAACGTGAACGCGATGGGCCGGTTGGCGGCGTAGAGATCCTGGCTCAGATCGAGCTTCGGCGCGAACCACACCAGGAGCGCCGGCGTCAGATAGAGGAGCGTGAGCGGGATCGCGATGACCGCGATCGCAACGCTCGCGATGCGTGTGAGCCCGAACCTGTGGCGGACGACCCAGTCGCGCAACGCGTGCAGATTTTCCGTGATGTGGTCGCCCGGCATGGACGCGCTACGTCGCCGATATTTGCGGCCGTTTCAAGACTTTAAGTGTTAACCGGCGCGTAATGTGAAGAGCGTTGCCGATTCCTTCGGGTTTGCGCAAATGAGAAACCCGCGCGGGATTTCTCCCGCGCGGGCTCTCGCTTGACGGCCTTGTGGTTCGCGTGGAGGGGCTTGCCGCGAACCGCATGCCTCAAGACCTGTGCGCAACGTCCGCGGCCGTAAACTTCCTCGCCAGCCTTGCGGAGTTTTTGCGCATGATTAATTTGCTCCCGTCGTCCTTGCCGTTCGGCCCCTCAAGCGTTCCATTCCGCCGCTGGAGCCGTGTAAATCTGGTGCGTAATCTGCCGTACCGCCTCTGAATGGCCTCTGGACGTGGCGTTCATCGCAGGTTCATCGCCTTGGGGCTAAGAAGACCCATGCGTAGACGCGTTTTCCTTGGGTTTTTGGGCTTGTTGGCCCTGTTTGCGGCCATCGGGGGCACTGCTGCGCCCGCGCTCGCCCAGGGGCGGTTTGCGCATGACCGCTACTATTACAACGTCCAGCCCCTCCAGCAGATTCTGCCCGGTATTCGTAGAGGCTATCCCGGACGTTTTTACGACGCCGAAGGCCCTTACCCCGATGCGGTTGGCGGATTGCATTACCGCATCAAATGGATGACGCCCGATGGGCGCATCATCTGGCTCGACGCCGATGCGCGCACGGGGCGGGTGATCGGACCTGCCGCCGGCGGCTGGGGCGGACCGCCCGCGCCGCCTGCCCCTTATGGATATGCGGGTCCGCGCGGCGGCAATTTCGGCTACGGTGCCCCGATCATGGGCCGGAGACCTTTCCCGGTTGGCCCGGACCGCGGTGGCTGGCGTCGCGGACATCCCTGAAGGCTGATCGGCGATGCGCATTCTCCTGGTCGAAGACGATGCCGATCTGCAGCGCCTGCTGAAGCGCGCGCTGACGGACGCAGGCTATGTCGTCGATAGCGCGGTCGACGGCGAAGAGGGTCATTTTCTCGGCGACACCGAACCCTACGATGCGGTGATCCTCGATCTCGGCCTGCCCAAGATGGACGGCGTGCGCGTGCTCGAGAAATGGCGCAAGGCCGGCCGCACCATGCCTGTCCTGATCCTCACCGCGCGCGACCGCTGGAGCGACAAGGTCGCGGGCTTCGATGCGGGCGCCGACGATTATCTCGCCAAGCCCTTTTACACCGAGGAGTTGCTCGCGCGGGTGCGCGCGCTGCTGCGCCGCGCCGCCGGGCTCGCCACGTCCGAGATCGAGATCGGGTCCCTGCGCATCGACACGCGCGCGTCGCGCGTGACGCTCGACGGCAATCCGGTGAAGCTCACTTCGCTGGAATATCGCCTGCTCGCCTATCTTGCGCATCATCGCGGCCGCGTCGTATCGCGAACCGAACTCGTCGAGCATCTCTACGATCAGGATTTCGACCGCGATTCGAATACGATCGAAGTTTTCGTCGGGCGTCTGCGCAGGAAGCTCGATTCCAATCTCATTCAAACGGTGCGCGGCCTTGGCTATTGCCTTGAAATTCCCGGTGCGGCTCAGGACGAAGATCGCGCCAAAGCTTAATTCGCTGGCCGCCCGGCTCATTGCGGCCGCGGCGGTGTGGACCTTGCTCGGACTTGTGGTGGGAGGCTTCGTCCTTTCCGACGTGTTCAGCGATTCCGTGCAGGCCAATTTCGACGCGCGGATGAAATTCGACCTTGAAGGCATGATCGCGGCGGCCGAGCCGGACGCGCAGGGTCAGGTTTCGCTCCGGGACCGCTTTTCCGATCCGCGTTTCGAGCGCGCCTATTCGGGATGGTATTGGCAGATCACGCCGCTGGGACCGAAGGGACCCGTCACGGCCGACACGCAAATCTCGCGCTCGCTGTTCGACCAGACGATCAAGATCACGGATTCCGAACCGTCCGGCAATCTCACTTTGGGTCACGGCCAGGGCCCCGAGGGCCAGAGCGTGCGATTCATTTCGCAACGGGTGGAGTTTCCGATTTCCGCGACGCCTGCCCCCAACGACATGCGCGCGTTCAATTTTCTCGTGGCGGGCAATGTCACCGAAGTCCAGAACGAGATCGCGCGGTTCGACGGCACGCTCTTCTGGTCGTTCGCGATTTTGGGATTCGGATTGATCCTGGGCGTCTTTCTGCAGGTGCGCGTGGGCCTGGTGCCGCTCAAGCGGGTGAGCGAAGCGCTCGCGCGCATCCGCGACGGCAATGCGCGCCGCCTCGACGGAAAATTTCCCGCCGAGATCGAGCCGCTCGCGTCCGAACTGAACAGCCTGATCGAACACAGCGCCGAAGTGGTCGGCCGCGCGCGCACCCATGTGTCGAACCTCGCCCATTTCCTGAAGACTCCTTTGACGGTGCTGGCGAGCGAAGCGTCCGCCCAGCCGGGTCCGTTGGCCGACGCCGTCATGCGCCAGGTTGTGACGATGCGGCGTCAGGTCGATCACTATCTGGCGCGCGCGCGCGCGGCGGGTGCGCTCGACGTGCTCGGCAATCGCACGCCGGTCAAGCCGGTGCTGGACGATCTCGCGCGCGTATTGAAGCGCATCCATGCGGGACGCGGGCTTGAGATCGCGGTCGATTGCCCCGCGACTCTGGCCTTTCGCGGCGAGCGCCAGGACCTGGAAGAGATGGCGGGCAATCTGATCGACAATGCATGCAAATGGGCGAATGCGCGCGTGGCGGTGTCGGCGAGCCGGCTGTCGGGCACGAGCTTCGAATTGCGGGTCGACGATGACGGACCCGGCCTCGATCCCGAAGAGCGCGCGCTGGTGGGCGAGCGCGGCGAGCGGCTGGACGAAAGCGTGCCGGGGACCGGTCTGGGGCTCGCGATCGTGCGCGACATCGCCAAGCTTTATGGCGGGTCGTTCACGCTCGACACTGCTCCGCAAGGCGGTCTTGAAGCGCGGCTGACCCTGCCGGCCATTGCGTGACGCGAAATCCCCTCGGGTATTTGTTCGGGCGAGTTTCGCGAACGCCTCGCGCGTACGTTGCACAAGCGAAGGATTAATTTTTAGCCTAGGTTAAGCAGGGCATTGCAAGGCGCTGTTAACGCTGCGGCGCTAATCTGGGGTGCGGTCTGCTGCGAATTGCCCGCGCATGGTGCAATCGGCAGGCGGAACGGACATTTCGGGAATGACGGCGGAAGACAAAATCAACACGCTGCGGGCGTTCCTGGGCGGGCTGCCCGAGCATCTCGCGGTGCGTCTGGCCAAGGCGGTCGAATTCGACCGGCTGTCCGACGGCACGGCGCTGCCGCACGACGCGATTCTCGAAGGCCTGCGGCCCATCCTGCGCCGCGGGACCAATATCGCGCGCACGGCGACGCCGCTCAGGCTGTTCTGCAAGCCCTTCGAGGATCTCCTCGTCAGCGGTCCGCGCAAGGACAAGCAGAAGGGCCGCATCGCGCGCGCCTCGGTCGGGGCCGTCTGGAAATGGCTCGCGAAATCTCTTTTGCCGGACGACCACGCGGCCTTTGTGCAGAACGTCAAGGCGGCGGCTTACGCGTATCGTCTCGACGATGCCAATGCCGCCGCTGCGTCGTATTGGGCGCAAGCCTCGTTGGCGTTGCGCGCCGCGCTGGAAGGCGAAGCGAACCGCAAGGCGGCGCGTCTCGCGCTGAACGGCGAAGCCGTCGCGGCGGATGCCTGGGAAATGTCGTTGCTGCTGGCGGCCGGCGGCGCCATTCGCGAATTGCACGCACTGTTGCCGAGGCCCACGCCGGCTTTGACCGAAGATCTCGTCTGGTCGCTGCGCACCGTTTACGACCGGCTCCTGGAAACGGCGCCGGATTCGGCACCCTATGTTGCGGTCGCGGCCATGAACCGGCTCGCGCATCCCTGGGAGGCGTTGCGCCTGCCCTTGACGATTTCGCGCCAGACGCAGGACACGCTGATCAGCAGCACGGATATGGGGCTGGTGGGAGAGATCCTGCTGGCCGATATGGAAAGCCACGCCGTGCAGATTCGCTCCGCGCGCCAGCCCATCTTCGATGCGGCGGCGCTGGTCGAGCATGTTGCGGGATTTGCGGTGTTGTCGAACGGTATCGTGAAAGAAATTGAAATGCGCCGCGACGGACGCTGGGGCCAGCGGTTGATGAAGGATCGCGCTGCCGTCGCCGAAATGATGGAATCCTTCATCAAGCGTGCGCCGAAGGAAATCCTGGCCGTGATGCCCACGCTCAAGACGGGAAGCTATGCGGGAGGTCCGCGCGCGCCCGATCTGTCGCGTGCGCTGGATCCCGAAAAGGCCGAACGCGCGCGGCGCTATGCCGAACTCGTCGTCGGCTGCCGGTCTTTCGCGGCTGCCGCCTCGTTCGGAGCCGCGCTCAGCGATGCGCGCGACGAAGTGATTGTGGCACTCCGGCCCTATTGCGAAGACATCGTCCGCGAATTGCGCGCGACGGAAGGCGAGAAGCGCGCGATCGCCGAACAATATTTCGAAATGACGGTCGAACTCACCACGCAGTTCCTGAGCGCCGAGGAAGGCGAATTCCTCCGCCGCCGCGGCCGCGCCGCGCTGGGCACGCAGGCGGCGGCGTAGAGTTTTTTCGAAGATTCACACTGTCCCGTCCGCCACGAGCGCCGCGATCTCCGCGCTCGAATACCCCAGCTCCCGCAACACTTCGTCGTTGTGCTCGCCCAACATCGGCGGGCGCAGGCGCACGTCGCCGGGGGTGCCGTGGAGTTTCACGGGCGTGGCCGCGATCGGTGCGCGGCCCAGGCCCGGGAAATCGACCGTCGTGAAAAAATCGCCGGCCTTCACATGCGGGTCTGCAATCGTCTCGCGCATCCTGTAGACGGGGCCGCAGGGCACGCGCGCGGCTTCGAAAGCCGCCACCGCTTCGTCGCGCGTGCGAGCGGCGCACCAATCGCTGAGTTTCGCGCTGATGATCTCGCCGTTGTCGCCGCGCGTCTTGTCGCTCGCGAAGCGCGCATCGTCGAGCCATTCCGGCGCGCCCACCAATTTCGCCACGCGGCGAAACAGCGGGTCGCCGTTGACCGCCACCGTGATCCAGCCGTCCTTCGTGCGATAGATGTCCGACGGTCCCGAAGTCTGTCCGCGATTGAGCGAAGGCACGCGGCCGGGCGCGAGCACGGATTCCTCGATCAGCATGGTGCTGAAGAAGGTGAGCGCTGTGCGCAGGAGCGCGCCTTCCACCAATTGCCCGCGTCCGGTCTGGTCGCGTGCGCGCAACGCCGCCATGACGCCCAGCGCCAGCAGCGACGCGGTTCCGAAATCGACCCAGGGAGTCGCCGCGCGCACCGGCTGGTCCTCCGTGCCGGAGAACTGGACGGAGCCCGACATCGCCTGCGCCACGCCGTCGAAGCCCACGCGGTTGGCATAAGGCCCCTCCAACCCGAATGCCGACACGACAGCCAAAATCGCACGAGGGTTAATCGCGGAGACCGATGGATAGTCGAGTCCCAAAGAGGTGAGCGTCTGCCCCGGCAGGTTCGCCACCACCACGTCGCTGTTCGCGATCAGCCGGCGCACCACCTCGCGGCCCTTTTCGGTGGCCGGATCGAGCGTGAGGCTGCGTTTGTTGCGGTTCATCTGCAGGAACATCGCGCCTTCGCGGGGCGTTCCGTCGGCGTTTTCGGTCAGCGGGATCAGGGTGCGGTCCTCGCGCCCGTCGCGTTTTTCCACGCGGATCACATCGGCCCCAAAATCGCCCAGAAGCGCTGAGCAATATGGCCCCGCTATGTAGCGGCCGAAGTCGGCGACGCGAATGCCTGCGAGCGGTCCGGCCATATTGCTGCTCCCATTGCCCGTTCCCCGAGATTGCGGCCCGGTCCGTGCCGGAATATACGAGACGCTTGGAGAATTCCATGACGACGCGTGACGCTTTTGCCGCCCTGAATCGGCTGGCAGGTATCGCGCCGCTTCGCTGCCCGTCTTTCGAAGGCGATGACCCGATCATGGCGACGCCATTCCGGGTGGGCAGCGCAGCGGCGATGGCATTGGGACTCGGCGCCGCCGCGGCGAACGAGATATGGCGCCTGCGAGGCGGCAGCCAGCAGGACATTTCCATCGATCTGCGCGCGGCCGCGGCCTCGCTCGTTTCTTTTGCGCTGTTGCGGCTGAACGGCGAAGCGGTGCCCCGTCCGTCGGAAACGAAGCCGACGGTCGGCCTCTATCGCACGGGGGACGGACGCTGGATTCATCTCCATGGCGGTTTCCCCCGTC
>JBEKLK010000107.1:0-10099 GCA_050010235.1 Rhizomicrobium sp. | reverse complement strand
GCGGCGTCCGCCGAAATGCGTCCGTGACGGCGCCACCATCGATTTATCGAGGGCCCGCAGGCTCTCCAGGCCCCATAGGGAACCGTGCAGGCGCCGGCCCGTAGGCCGACCTCCCGCGACCTTTTCGAACCTCGTGACAAACCAGGCGAAAAGCGCCGGAAAGTCTATATATTAGAGACAAGATGAGTTCGACGACGCAGCCCGCCGAATCGCACGGCCCGGGGCAGGTGCAGCCTACCCCGCAGGTTGGGGCTGCCGCATTGGCGGATGGGCCGGCAGAGATTGCGGCACCGGTCGCCTCATCCAAACCCCGCGCCAAGCGCAAGCTCATGCGCCAGACCGAGCTGGTCGACCGGGTGAAAGCCTACGATCCCGACGCCGACGAGGCGCTTCTCAATCGGGCCTATGTCTACGCCATGACCGCGCATGGCAAGCAGTTCCGCGCCTCGGGCGATCCCTATTTCGCCCATCCCCTTGAAGTGGCCGGCATCCTGACCGAGCTCAAGCTCGACGTGCCCACCATCGTCACCGCATTGCTGCACGACACGATCGAAGACACCTATGTCACCTATGAGGACGTGAAGGAAAAATTCGGCGAGGAGATCGCGGGCCTCGTCGACGGCGTCACCAAGCTCTCCAAGCTGGAGCTTTTTTCCGAGCGCACCAAGCAGGCGGAGAATTTCCGCAAGCTGATGCTTGCGATGTCGAACGACATCCGCGTGCTGCTCGTCAAGCTCGCCGACCGCCTGCACAACATGCGGACCCTGCACTATCTCGAAAACCCGGAGAAGCGCCGGCGCATCGCGCAGGAAACAGTCGATATCTATGCGCCGCTGGCGGGCCGCATCGGCATGCAGGGCCTGCGCGAAGAACTCGAAGACCTGGCCTTTGCCGAACTCAACACGGAAGCGCGCAATTCGATTGTCACCCGTCTGGCCCGGCTCGATGCGCAATCGGGCGACCGCATCGGGCGCATCGCCGATCAGTTGAAGCGCAAGCTTGCTGAGCACGGCATCGACGCATGGGTCTATGGACGCGCCAAGCGGCCCTACTCGATCTGGCGCAAGCTCAAGGACAAGCAGCTCAACTTCGAATCGCTGTCCGATATTTTCGGCTTTCGCGTGATCGTGAAGACGGAAGAGGATTGCTATCGCGCGCTGGGCGTCCTGCACACCAACTGGCACATGGTTCCGGAGCGCTTCAAAGATTTCATATCCAATCCCAAGACCAACGGTTATCGCTCCATCCACTCCACCGTCATCGGCCCGGAATTGCAGCGGGTCGAAGTGCAGGTCCGCACCGAGCAGATGCACGACGTGGCCGAGCGCGGTGTCGCCGCGCATTGGCGCTATCGCGAACACATCAACGAACCGGATCGCACGGCCGAGCGCGCCCATGAATGGCTGCGGGAGATGGTCGATCTCTTGGAGAAGGGCGACTCGGCGGAGGAATTCCTTGAGAATTCCCGCCTGCATATGTACCAGGATCAGGTCTTCTGCTTCACGCCCAAAGGCGATCTGATCTCGCTGCCGCGCGGCGCCACGCCGATCGATTTCGCCTATGCGGTGCATACCGACCTCGGCAACAACACCGTGGGCGCCAAGGTCAACGGCGCGCATGTGCCGCTCCACACCCCACTGAAGAACGGCGATCAGGTCGAGATCATCCGCACCAAGGATCAGACGCCGTCGCCCTTGTGGGAACAATTCGTGGTGACCGGCCGCGCGCGCGCCGAAATCCGGCGCTATCTGCGCCAGGCGCGGCGCGAAGAGCATTCCAGTCTGGGGCACAAGATTCTCGAAAAGGTGTTCGCGGACGCCAATGCGCAATTGACCGACAAGGCGATCCGCGAAGTGGCGAAGAAATTGAATCTCACCCGGGCCGAGGACGTCTATGCGCAGGTCGGCCGCGGCGCTTTGCGCGCCGACGACGTGCTGCAGGCGGTCTATCCCGAAATCAAGCGCAGCGCGGATCCCAAGCGCGCCGGACACCGGGGCGACGGCGCCCACAAGGCGATCTCCATTCGCGGCCTGACGGAAGGCATTTCGTATCATCTCGGGCAGTGCTGCCATCCGCTGCCGGGCGATCGCATCGTGGGCCTGATGGTGCCGGGCGAAGGCGTGGTGATCCACACCATCGATTGCGAAGAACTCGAGCGGGCGCAAACCAGCATGGCCGATTGGCTGGACGTGCGCTGGGACACCAACGCGGCCCACGCCGATCTGTCCGTCGCGCGCATCCTCGTGCGCGCCAAGAATGCGCCGGGTTCGCTGGCCGCTTTGGCCAATGTGATCGGCGGCAATGGCGGCAACATCTTCAATCTCAAGATCGCCAACCGCAGCGCGCTGACATTCGAATTCCTGGTCGATATCGAGGTGCGCGATGTCGCGCATTTGCAGAATATTCTCGGTGCGCTACGCGTGAACGCGGCGGTCGAATCGGTCGAGCGCGTGCGCGGCCCGCAGGCGGGCCCGGAGGTCGACAATTGACGCTGGATCAGGTCCTGGGCGAATTCAAAAAAGCAGGCGCGCTTCTGGAGGGCCATTTCATCCTGTCGTCGGGATTGCATTCCGACGTCTTCCTGCAGAAAGCGCTCGTGTTTCAGGATGCCAAGCGCACGGCGAAACTGTGCAAGGCGCTTGCGGCGAAGGTGCGCGAAGAGGTGAAGCAGACATTCACCGCCATCGTGTCTCCGGCCGTCGGCGGCATCGTTCCCGGCTATGAAATGGGACGCCAGCTCGGACTGCCGGCGATGTTCGTCGAGCGCCAGGACGGCCGGTTCCAGTTGCGCCGCGGCTTCACGCTGACGAAGAACCAGCCCGTGCTGATGGTCGAGGACATCGTGACGACGGGCTTGTCGTCGCGCGAATGCCTCGATGCGATCCGGGCCGCTGGCGGCAAGCCGGTTGCGGCGGCATGCCTGATCGATCGCTCCGGCGGCAGCGCCAAGATCGGCGTGAAGATGGTGGCGTTGGGACGGGTCAAATTCCCGGCCTGGGAAGCCGACAAATTGCCCGCGCATCTGCGCGGCACCCAAGGAGTCAAACCCGGCAGCAGAGGTCTCGCATGAATCGCTTGCGTTTGGGGATCAACATCGATCACGTCGCAACCATCCGCAATGCGCGGGGCGGCCGCGATCCCGATCCGGTGCGCGCGGCGAAGCTCGCGGCCACCGCGGGCGCCGACGGCATCACCGCGCATCTGCGCGAAGATCGACGGCACATTTCCGACGAGGATATTCTGCGCCTGAGCCGCGAGATCGATCTGCCGCTCAATCTCGAAATGGCCGCAACCGACGAGATGCTCGCCATCGCGCTCAAGCACCGCCCCCATGCGGCGTGCATCGTGCCCGAAAAGCGCGAAGAGCGGACGACGGAAGGCGGCATAGACGCCGCCGGTCAGCACAATCGCCTGGCTCCACTCGTGCGCGTCCTCGGCGAAGCGAATGTGCGCGTCTCGCTCTTCATCGAGCCGGACCAGCGCCAGCTCGACGCCGCGATGTCTCTCGGCGCACCCGTCGTCGAACTTCATGCAGGCGCCTATTGCAACGCCGCGGCCGCAGGTCACGTGAAGGAACGCGACCGCCTGCTGGGGGAAATCCGCGATGCCGCGCTCTACGGCGCCTCGCTCGGTCTCGAAATCCACGCGGGCCACGGGCTTTCCTACGACACCGTGGGACCGGTGGCCGCCATCCCCGAAATCCGCGAACTCAATATCGGCCATTTCCTGGTGGGCGAAGCGATCTTCTGCGGGCTCGACGCCTCCATCCGGCGCATGCGCGCGCTGATGGACGAAGCGCGCGCGATGGCGGACGGGCGCAACACCGCATGATCATCGGTCTGGGCTCCGATCTCATCGATATCCGGCGCGTCGAAAAAAGCATCGAGCGCTTCGGCGAGCGATTCCTGTCGCGCATCTTCACGGAGACGGAGCGGCGCAAGTCCGACGGCCGCAACCAGCGCGCCGCAAGCTATGCCAAACGTTTCGCCGCCAAGGAGGCCTGCGCGAAGGCGTTGGGCACGGGCTTGCGCAAGGGCGTGTTCTGGCGCGACATGGGCGTGGTCAATCTGCCCGGCGGCAAACCGAGCCTGAAACTGACCGGCGGGGCGTTGCGGCGGCTGCAGGAACTGACGCCGGCCGGCCTGACCGCCCAGATCGACCTGACGATCACCGACGATTTCCCGCTGGCGCAGGCCATCGTGATCATTTCTGCTGTGGCCCCCGGGCCGCAGAGTTCGCCCAATGCGTGAATTCGCGAGTTCGCGCCTTGACCTGGAGCCTTCGCTCCCGATTCTCTCGCCCAGGACGGATGGATACAGAATTGGCCGATATAAACGAGACTGACGATCCGCGCGCCGAAACTCCGGCTGCCGAGACGCCGGCTTTGCCGGAGGCCACGACAGCCTCGCTGGCGGCCGAGGGCGACGCTGCGGAGCATTTGGCCTCGGAGCCCGAAGGCGAAGCAGTCGAGCCCGCGCCGCCGCTGCCCGAAGCGCCGGAGCCAGTGGCGCCGGAGCCCGTCATCGTTAGCTCACCTCCAAAGCCCAAGAAGAAAGCCCAGGAAGGCGACTCCCTGATCGAGACGGTCAAGACGATCGTCTACGCGCTCCTGATCGCGCTCGTGATCCGCACGTTCCTGTTCCAGCCTTTCAACATTCCCTCCGGCTCGATGGAAGCGACGTTGTTGGTCGGCGATTATCTGTTCGTCGAGAAGTTCGCCTATGGCTACAGCCGGAATTCCTTTCCGTTCAGTCTGCCGCCGTTTTCGGGACGCGTCTTCGGTTCGCAGGCGCATCGCGGCGACGTGATCGTGTTCAAGATGCCCAATGCGACTTCGCCCGACTATATGAAGGACTTCATCAAGCGTTGCATCGGATTGCCCGGCGACCGCATCCAGCTCATCAACGGCCAGATCTATCTCAACGACAAGCCGGTGCCGCGCGTGCGCGTGGCGGATTACATCGAGACCGACGATTCCGGAATCGAAAACCACGTGCCGCAATATCGCGAAACCCTGCCGGGCGGAAAAAGCTATCTGACGCTCGCCCGCCAGCCGGACAATCCGGTCAACAACACCGGCGTTTTCGTCGTGCCGCCCGGCCATTACTTCATGATGGGCGACAACCGCGACGATTCCGACGACAGCCGCCTCGATGTGGGCTACGTTCCGGCGGAGGATCTCGTCGGCAAGGCGGAATTCATCTTCTTCTCGGTCGATGGCAACCTCTTGGAATTCTGGGAGTGGCCGTGGGATATCCGCTTCAAGCGGATGTTCACCAGCATCGATTGACGTGAGTTCCCCACTCGAAACTTCGCTCGGTCATGCCTTCCGCGATCCGGCTCTGCTGGAGCGCGCGCTGACCCATGCGAGCGCCAGCGCGAGCGCTTCCAACGAGCGGCTCGAATTCCTGGGCGACCGCGTGCTGGGGCTCGTGATCGCCAAAAAGCTGCACGATCTCTTTCCGGCGGCGCCGGAAGGTGCGCTGGCGCTCAAATTCAACGCGCTTGCCCGCCGCGAAGCTTGCGCCGCCGCCGCGGATGAAGCAGGACTGGCCGACCATGTCATTCTGGCCGCTTCGGAAGCGGCAAGCGGAGGCCGCCGCAAGAGCGCGATCCTCGCGGGAGTTTGCGAAGCGGTGATTGCAGCACTTTATATCGACGGCGGTTTCGAGGTCGCGCGTGCCTTCATCGAACGCTATTGGTCGAGCGCATTCGCGTCGCTCAGCGAAGACATGCGCGATGCGAAGACCATGCTGCAGGAATGGGCGCAGGGCCGTCCGCGGGGCCCGCGCGACGCGCCGGTCTATCGCCTCGTGGGCCGCGAAGGCCCGGATCATGCGCCCCGTTTTGCGGTCGAAGTGTCGCTCGCCGGTCAAGGTGCGGAAATCGGCGAAGGCAGTTCCAAGCGCGAAGCCGAGCAGGCGGCAGCGCGCACGATGCTCGCCCGTCTCGCGCCGCAACCATGACGGAACCCGACACCACGGCACGGCAGCATGCCGGATTTGTCGCGGTGATCGGCGCGCCGAATGCCGGCAAATCGACGCTCGTCAACGCGCTGGTCGGCTCGAAAGTGTCGATCGTCACGCCCAAGGTGCAGACGACGCGCATGCAGGTGCGCGGCGTCGCGATCCGGGGCGATGCGCAGATCGTGTTTGTCGACACGCCCGGGATCTTCAAGCCCCGGCGCAAGCTCGACCGCGCGATGGTGAAATCCGCCTGGGCGGGTGCGGGCGATGCGGACGCCGTGCTTGTCATCGTCGATGCGCCGGCTCTGGCAAGCGAGCCAAAGGGCTTGGCGGCCATCGATACGCAATCCATCGTCGAGGGCCTGCGCGACACCAAGCGCAAGGCGGTTCTCGTGCTGAACAAGGTCGATGCCATGCCGCGCGCGGAACTTCTGCCTCTGGCCGAGCGCCTGAATGCGGAAGGCGTGTTCGAGCGGGTGTTCATGATCTCCGCGCTCAAGGGCGACGGCATCGAGGACGTGGCGGCGTGGTGCGTGGAAAAAATGCCGGCGGGACCGTGGCTCTATCCAGCCGATCAGGCGGCCGATATTCCGATGCGGCTGCTGGCCGCCGAAATCACCCGCGAGAAGCTTTACCTGCGTCTGCACGAGGAATTGCCTTATGCCACCGCCGTCGAAACCGAGCTGTGGACGGAGCGCAAGGACGGATCGGTCAAGATCGACCAGGTGATCTATGTGCAGCGCGAGGGCCAGAAGGCCATCGTGCTGGGCAAAGGCGGCCGCGCGGTGAAGGCGATCGGCGAAGGTTCGCGCCGCGAGCTGGAGGAGATGCTGGGCCGGCGGGTGCACCTGTTCCTGTTCGTGAAGGTGCGCGAGAACTGGGCCGAGACCCGCGAGCATTACGGCGCCATCGGCCTCGAATTCCCGGAAGAGTAGTCGCGCGATGGAATGGAGCGACGAAGCCATCGTGCTGTCGGTGCGTCCCCATGGCGAGACTTCCGCCATCGTGGAAGTGCTGGCGCGCACGCATGGCCGCCATATGGGGCTCGTGCGGGGCGGCGCATCGCGCAGCAAGCGGCCGACGCTCCAGCCCGGCAACACGCTCCGGGCGCAATGGCGCGCGCGGCTTTCCGAACATCTGGGCAATTTTTCCGTCGAGCCGGTGAAATCGCGAGCCGGCGACATGCTCGACAGCGGCGATGCGCTGGCCGGCCTCAATGCGTTTGCCGGCGTTGCAGGTGCGGCGCTGCCGGAGCGCGAACCGCATGAATCCGTCTATCACGCCGCCGAGATATTGCTCGATGCGATCGCGGAAGACGATTTCGCCCACTGGGCGCCGCTCTATGTGCGCTGGGAAGCGGGCCTGCTGGAAGCGCTGGGCTTCGGTCTCGATCTCACGCGCTGTGCGGCGACGGGCGGGGTCGACGATCTGATCTATGTGTCGCCCAGGAGCGGACGCGCGGTATCGGCCGGCGCGGGAGAGGCCTATCGCGACAGGCTGTTCGCACTGCCGTCTTTCCTGCTGGGCTCGCAAAACGCCTCGCCCACGCGGGCCGACATCGCGGCCGGCCTGCGGCTGACGGAATATTTCCTTCTCGAACGCGTGCTCGCCCCGCATTCCCGCGAAATGCCTTCCGCCCGCCTGCGTCTCGACGAACTTGCCACGCGCGAATCGGAATAGATGAATGTCGAAGATCATCGCGCGGAGACACTCCCCACCCTAACCCTCCCCACAAGGGGGAGGGGACTCCAGCGAGAGTGTCTCGAACAAGCGCGCATCACTTTTATCGTCCTCGAAAAATATTCGCGGGCAGTGGAATAATTCGCCGAAAGAATCCCCTCCCCCTTGTGGGGAGGGTTAGGGTGGGGGGACCCGCCAAAACAAAAATGACAACGAGATCATCATGGGCGAATTGCCGATCAAGGACGACATCAGGCCGGAGCAGCTGAGCAAGGCGCTCAGCGAGCGCTATCTCGCCTATGCGCTGTCGACCATCACCCAGCGCGCGCTCCCGGATGCGCGCGACGGGCTGAAGCCCGTGCATCGCCGGCTGCTGCATGCGATGCGCGAGCTGGGGCTCAATCCGCAGGCCGGTTTCAAGAAATGCGCCCGCGTGGTGGGCGACGTGATCGGCAAGTTCCACCCCCATGGCGACCAGTCGGTCTATGACGCGCTCGTGCGCCTCGCGCAGGACTTCGCCGTGCGCTATCCGCTGGTGGAGGGGCAGGGCAATTTCGGCAATGTCGACGGCGATAACGCAGCCGCGATGCGCTACACGGAAAGCCGCCTCACCGAAGTCGCGCAATCGCTGCTGGACGGCCTCGACGAAAACGCGGTCGATTTCCGCCCCACTTATGACGGCGAAGACCGGGAGCCGGTGGTCCTGCCCGCCGCGTTTCCCAATCTGCTGGCCAACGGCTCCAGCGGTATCGCGGTCGGCATGGCGACCTCCATTCCGCCCCACAATCTGGGCGAGCTGTGCCAGGCCATCGTCGCGCTGATCGAAAATCCCAACACGCAGGACCGCACCCTGCTCAAATTCGTCAAGGGGCCGGATTTTCCCACCGGCGGCACCATCATCGACGATGCGGCTTCCATCGCGGAGGCCTACAAGACGGGCCGCGGCGGCTTCCGCGTGCGCGCCAACTGGTCGCGCGAGGAGAGTGGGCGCGGGGTCTATCAGATCGTCGTCGACCAGATTCCTTATGGCGTGCAGAAATCGAAGCTGATCGAACGCATCGCGGAGCTGATCGAGCAGAAGAAGCTCGCGTTCCTCGACGACGTGCGCGACGAATCCGCCGAAGACGTGCGCATCGTGCTGGTGCCCAAGAGCCGCACGGTCGATCCCGAACTCCTGATGGAACAGCTCTACCGCCTCAGCGATCTCGAAACGCGCATTCCCCTCAACATGAACGTGCTGGACGGCGGGCTCGTGCCGCGGGTGATGAGCCTGCGCGAAGTCCTGATGGCGTTCATCGACCATCGCCGCGAAGTGCTGGAGCGGCGCACCGGTCATCGGCTGGCAAAGATCGCGGCCCGCCTGGACGTGCTCGAAGGCTATCTCCTCGTCTATCTCAATCTCGACAAGGTGATCAAAATCATCCGCACCGAAGACGAGCCCAAGCCAAAATTGATGAAGGCGTTCAGCCTCAACGAGGTGCAGGCCGACGCGATCCTCAACATGCGGCTGCGGTCCTTGCGCAAGCTGGAAGAGATGGAAATCCGCGCCGAGCATGGCGCACTGACGAAGGAGCAGAAGGAGCTGAAGAAACTGCTCGGTTCGGACGCGATGAAATCCGCCCGCCTGATCGAGGAAACGAAGGCAATCGACACGAAATTCGGGCAGAAGACCGCGCTCGGCAAGCGCCGTACCAAATTCGCCGATGCGCCGGCGATTGCCGACGAGGTCGCCGCACTGGAACAGATGGTCGAGCGCGAACCGATCACTGTGGTGTGTTCGGAGAAAGGGTGGCTGCGCGCACTCAAGGGCCACCAGGAACCGGGCGACACGATCAAATACCGCGAGGGCGACCGCCAGAAATTCTGGATTCACGGCGAGACCACCGACAAATTGATGATGTTCGCGACCGACGGCCGCTTCTTCACGCTCGACTGCTCCAAGCTGCCGGGCGGGCGGGGCAACGGCGAAGCGATCCGCACCTTCATCGATCTGCCGCCGGAGGCCGATCTGGTGTCGATGTTCGTCCATCGCGACGGCCGCAAACTGCTGCTCGCCGCCACGTCGGGCCACGGTTTCGTCACCGCCGAGGACGACGCGGTGGCGCTCAAGCGTTCGGGCAAGCAGGTGATGAATGTGTCCGCGCCGGCGGAAGCCGTGGCTTGTGCGTTCGTCGACGGCGATTACGTGGCGGTGATCGGCGAGAACCGCAAGCTGGTACTCTTTCCGCTCGCCGAAGTCCCCGAACTGGCCCGCGGCCGCGGCGTCATCCTGCAACGCTACAAGGACGGCAAGCTGCTCGACACGGCGGTGTTCGCGTGGAAAGACGGCCTCAAGGACCAGAACAACCGCACCTGGACGCGCGACGAACTCAAAGACTGGAAAGCCGCCCGCGCGCAGGCGGGGCGGTTGGTGCCGCGCGGATTTGCGAAATCAGGCAAGTTTGGGTGAGTAC
>JBEKLK010000106.1:0-10099 GCA_050010235.1 Rhizomicrobium sp. | reverse complement strand
CGAAATGAAGAGAAAAGCCCAGGAAGATCTTGAGATCTCCCAACGGTCAGGATTGCAAACCACGCTGCCCGATCGTTGATTTCCGACTTGTTCGGAATCTGCCGGATCGAATGCATCCGCACCGCGCGGACGTGACATTTTCCGAGCGACTGCTCTGATACGCCGGGCGATTTGCGCCCGGCGGTTGCCCCGTCGCTTATTGCTCTCCGTAATACGTCCGCACACCCGCAAGCAGCGCGGCAACATGGTCGCGCTCCGCGTGGCTCAGATGCGGATTCCAGATATCGAATATCAGGATCGCGCGCAGTTCGTCGCTGTCGTTCCAGGCTTCGTGTTCGATAGTGTCGTCGAATATCAAGGCTTTGCCCAGTTCCCATTCGCGCACGTCATTCCCCACCCGAAATCCGCATTTTTCGGGAATGACGAGCGGTATATGGACGGTAAGACGCGCATTCGTCGTGCCGGTATGGGGCGGAATCCTCGTATGGGGTTCGAGCGCGGAGAAGAACCCGGTCGGCGCAAAACCGAGCGCATCGCACAGGGGCGCGTTTTCCAGAATCGCCGCGGTTCGCGGACAGCGTGCGCAATGCTCGTCGTTACGCTTGCCGTTCTCCCAGAGAAACAGCGCGCTCCAGCGCCGCGAATGGTTGAGTTCGACCCATTGGTTGGGTGGGATGCCGTCCGGGTGGTTGACGTAGGGCCGGAATTCTTCGCGTTCCTCCCGGACCATCGAAAGGAGTTCTTCCCGCATGGCGTCCGTTCCCGCCAAGACCTGCTCGAGCCACGGAAACTGCTCGTTCTCGAAGAACGTGATCGCCGGCAAGTGGGGGAAATTCAAAAGAACGGGCTTCGCCACATAAATTCGTTTCGTTCCGATATAAGCGTCCTTGCACTCTTCGAAACGGTCCAGTTGCACGTTGCCGTGGAGCGAGCGCACCGGCGCGAGGGACGATTCGATGTACTCGGCGAGTTCCGCCGCATCCTGGCGCACGGTCTCGCGGGCGTGAGCCGCCTGCTCGATCAGTTCGTTCGGCAACTGCGCGGTCGGCGGCAACGCGGTCAGCGCATCCCGGTAGATTTTTGCCGCCTGCCGCTGTTTTCCCTGCCGCTCCAACAGCGCGCCTTTCATCAAGATCGCCGGCACGAAAAACGGATCGCCGCTCAGCGCAGCATCCAGCGATTTCATCTCTTCGTCCGGGTTTTCAAGCGCCTGATACGCATACGCCAGATTGAGATGGACCGACGGCTCTTTCGGCGTAACGACTGCGGCACGCTTCAGGAACTCCAGTGCCCCTTGCGCGTCCTTGCGAAAGAGAAGCTGACGGCCCAGATAGAAGAGCGCCATCGGATGATCGGGCGCCGTTGTTCGCACCTGCCTCCAAAGCTGCTCCGCGCCCGCGGCATCGCCCGCTCGGGTTCGCTGCATGGCAGCCTGGGCCAATTGCTCGGTGCGCGAATCCAGGGTCATATCGATCAAATTCCTCGTCATCCTTACCGGCGGGCATCTCACAGAATATGAGGCCCTGCCGCAAGGGGGGCGTATCGATGCGCGGCTTGAGGCGCTGGTTGCACGGACTGGATGGTTGGGCGATAACGACCCTCGTTCGGAATGCACCCTGCCACGCAACTCTTGCGCCGTATTCGCCATGTGCGCAGCGAGCGCGCCGTTCGCGAGGGAGCGATTCGAAATTCGTTAATTCGTTCCAGTGCAGGCGCGTGACATGACCGAATCCAATGCCGCTGTCGGATCCAGGCTCAGAGAAGAGCAACTGTCGCGCGCGCTCGCCCACCTGAACCGCAACGAAGTGGGACAGGCCGAAAGCATTCTCACGCTCCTTCTTACTCTGGATCCATCGGATGCGAATGCACTCCAGCTCATGGGTTTGGCCAAGCGCCTGCAAGGCGACCTGCAGGCGGCCGAGAAATATTATCGCCAGTCGCTCGCAATCGATCCCCAGCAGCCGCATGTGCACCACAACCTCGGCAATCTTCTCAAGGGGCTGGGACGATACGACGAGGCGATCGACGCCCTGACCGAGGCTGTCCGTCTGAAGCCGAACTACGTCGAAGCCCACCTCAATCTGGCCCTGGCGCTGTCCGCCAAAGGCGATCATTCCGAAGCCGCAAAATGCTGCCGGGCCGCGTTGCGCATCCAACCGAATTTCACGCTCGCCAAGCAAACGCTTGCCGCCGAACTCAACGCCATGGAACAACCCAAGGAGGCGGAGAAAATCCTGACGGCGGCGCTGATTTTGGGTTCGCGCGACCCGCGGCAGATTGCGGCGCTCGAACACAATCTCGGTGTGTCGCTCAAGATGCAGCGGCGCTATCGCGAAGCGCTCGCATTGTTCGACGCGGCAAGGGCCAAGGCACCCGGCATTCCCGCCATCGACTATAATCGGGGAAACACGCTGCAGCATCTCGGGCGGCTGAGCGAGGCCGTCGAATCGTATCGCCGGGCGATCGGTATCAATCCGCTCGACATGCGAGCGCATGCCGATTTGAACAAGCTTCTTTATCGGTTGGGCGCCGACGACGATTTTCTCCGCTCCTACGACCAGGTCGCGTCGCTGTATCCGGACTTGGGAATGATCGCGATGGAAAAGGCGAATTTCCTGTTTCTGAAAGGCGATTTCGCCGGGGCCCGCGAGGGCTACGAACGCGCGGCCCGGCTGCTGCCCGATCATGTCACGCCGCGCGACGGCCTTGCGTTGATCCTGGCGCGCTCGAACGAATTCGAGGCCGCCATCCGACTGCACAAAACCGTCGTCGAGATGGAGCCGGACAATGCACCGGGCTGGCGCAACTATGCCGAGACGCTGCTGCGCGCCGGCGACGCCGGGGGCGCCCGAGCGGCGGCCGAACAGGCGCTCGCAATACGGCCTTTCGATCAAGGAACGCTCGCCACCTGGGGCACGGCGTTGCGACTGCTCGGGGATCCATTGGAAGAACGCGTCAACGATTACGAGAAATTCGTCCGCACTTACGAGCTCGCGCCGCCCCAGGGTTACAGCGACATGGCGAGCTTCAACCGCGATCTGAACGCGTATCTCGACCGCCTACATTCCGATCGGCGCGAATGCATCGACCAGACGCTGCGCTTCGGGACCCAAACCCTCGAAAATCTTTTCGGCGCCGGTCACGGACCTGTCGAATTGCTGCGCGCCAGAATCGACGAGGCCGTCGCCGACTATATCGCACACATGGATCCCGCAGCGGACCATCCGCTGTTGCAGCGCAAGAATGCAGAATTCGAATATTCGGATTCGTGGTCGGCGCGCCTGCACGATTGCGGATTTCACACCAATCATGTCCATCCCAAAGGCTGGATCAGTTCGGCGTATTACGTGGCGCTTCCCGATGTCATGGGCGACGCGGGCGGCAGTGACGGGTGGATCAAATTCGGCGAGCCGAATTTCGAATGCGGCCTGAAAGACGCCGTGCGGCGGACGGTGCAGCCGAAAGTCGGCACGCTGGTTCTCTTCCCGTCCTATATGTGGCACGGAACGGTGCCGTTCCGCTCACAGCAATCGCGCACGACGATCGCGTTCGACGTGACGCCTCAAAATCCGAAGGCGTAAGCCCCGCCGCGCTTACTGGGCCGGCAGATTCGTGGCGCGCATTTCGATGTTGCCATGCGGCGCTTCGCCAACGGCTTCGACGACCGAGCGAACTCCTGGCGTCTGGGCCATATCCGCCAGACCCTGGATCGCGCGCATGCTCGCCGTGGTGCCGCCGAACGCGTCCTCGACCGCCTGGGCCAGGCTCTTGGTCTTGGGAAAGCGCACAAACTGAACGCGCTCGTCGGCCGGAATGCCAGCCACCTGTTTCAACGCGGCGACCGCCGTCCAGAAGCCGCCCAGTTCATCCACCAGTCCGAGCGGTTTGGCGTCCGCGCCAGTCCAGACGCGGCCCTTAGCAATGTCCTGAACTTTGCTCAGCGGAAGCTTTCGGCCGTCCGCCACCTTCTGCGTGAAATCCGCATAGGTAGCGTCGGCCTGGGCATTGAGATTGGCCAGCTGGTCCGGCGTGAACGGCGATATCCCGGAGTCGAACAGCGCATTCTTGCCGACTCCGATTTCGTCCGCATTCGCGCCCACCAGCCCGATCGTTTTGCCCAGCGATACCTTGCCGGTCAGGACGCCGATCGAACCGGTCAACGTTCCGGGCTCGGCCACGATCTTGGCGGCCGAAGCCGAGATGTAATATCCCCCCGATGCCGCGACCGCACCCATGCTGACGATCACCGGTTTGCCGGCGGCCTCGGCCTTCTTTTCCGCATCGAGAATCTGATCCGATGCCGTCACCGATCCGCCTGGCGAGTCGACGCGCAGCAGGATGGCCTTGATGCTCTTGTCCTTCGTCGCCGCGCGAATGGCGTCGGAGAGATCGTCGCCCGCGATGATATTGTTGTTGCCGCCGAACAGGCTGCCGCCACCCGTGGTTCCATCGACGATTTCGCCGGCCGCCTCGATCAACGCCACATGCGTACCGCCCGTGATCGAACTCACGGCCTGCACGTCATGCCAATATTTCTTGAGGGAAACGAGGCTGGCGCCGGAGCCCGCGCGATCGCGCGCCGCGGCTTCCGCTTCGTCGTCGTAACCCATCCTGTCGATCAGGCCTTCGCGCTTCGCATCGCCGGCGAATTGCGGGCTCATTTCGAACGCAGTGACCACCGCCTTTGGGTTCAGCTTGCGGTCCGCGGCCGCGGCCGTGGTCGCGTTGTCGTACCAGGACTGCAGCAGCGCCGTCGTCTGCAGGCGATCCGGAGCCGTGTAATCTTTTTCCATGTACATGTCGGCCGCGCTCTTGAAGTCGGAGCGTTTCACCATTTGCGGCACGGCATCGAATTTGTCGAACAGACCACGCAGGAAGATTGCGCCTGCGCCTGCGCCCGATGTCCCGAACGGACTCTTGGGCTGCATCCAGATTTCGTCCGCGCTGGCGGCCGTCAGATAATCGCCCAGGCCGTTGGACATGAAGCCCTGGCTATGGGCGATGACGAATTTTCCGGTCTGGCGAAACCGCTGAATCGCCGCGCCGATTTCCTCGGCTTGCGGGACCGAGAGGTCGGCCGTGCCGAGACGCAGGAAGACGCCTTTCACCCGCGAATCGCGCCCCGCGGCGTCGAGCGCCAGCACGATGTCCATGATGGTCGGGGGCCGGGCCGCGGCTTCGAAGGGATCCGGCTCGGCCGAGTCGGCAACCGGCGAGCGCAAATCGAGGGCGAGCACGATCTTGGACGGCAATCCGTCTCCCACCGTGAGCCCGATACCAAACAGCACCAGGATCAGCAGGACCACCGCAAGGGCGAATTTCAGGATACCGTTCAGTGTTCCCACGACGATCGACTGGGCCCAGCGCAAAAACGCAACCATCGCGGAATTCCTCTTGTTCGAACATGAACGCCGGCGGCCCTGCATCAGGTCCAGCCATGCATCGCGACCTTATATGGGAACTCCCTTAAAGAAGGCCAATCGGTCCCGCGCAACTTCGCGCATGTGCGTAACCGCTTCCAACCCGTTGAAATGCTTGACGTATTTCTGTGACGACAAAAGCACAGTGACAATGTTCTCGCGCACCGCGCGCGAGAGCGGCAAGGTAGGCCGCCGCCATACGGATCCGACCCATGACCGATCTGATCGATCCCCGGGAATTCACCTGCCTGCTCTATGACATACGCGGTCACGTCGCGGTCATTGCGTTGAACCGGCCCGAACGCCGCAACGCGCTCAATCCGCGCGCCTATGCCGAAATCGAAGCTGCCTTCCGCGCCGCGGCGCGCGACGACGAGGCGCGGTGCGTCGTGGTCACCGGTGTCGATCCCGCGTTCTGCGCCGGCGAGGATGTGAAGGAGATGATGACGGGCGAACCTCGCCACGGCCGGAAATCCGTGCGACCGACTCCCACGCCCGCCGCCATGGCGGCCATCGATTGCGACAAGCCCGTCATCGCCGCAGTCAACGGAGTCGCCGTCGGCTGGGGCATGGAGCTTTCGCTGTATGCGGACATTCGCATCGCGTCGGAACAGGCGAAGTTCGCCGAATTGTTCATCAAGCGCGGCTTGATCGCGGATGTCGGAAGTCTGTGGAAATTGCCCACGATCGTGGGACCGGCAAAGGCCGCCGAGCTACTGTTCACCGGCGACATGATCGACGCGGCTGAAGCGCTGCGCATCGGGCTCGTGTCCTATGTCGTGCCGCATCGCGAGTTGATGACGCGCGCAATGGCGCTGGCGGAACGCATCGCCGCCAATCCCCCGCTGGCGCTGCGCTTTATGAAAGAGGGATTGCGCCGCGGCGCTTATGGCGATCCCAAAGAGATCGGCGGCTGGGCCATCGACACCATTTACCGGCTGTTCCAGACGGAAGACCATCGCGAAGGCGTGCGCGCGTTTCTGGAAAAGCGCGCCCCGAATTTCACCGGGCGGTGAGCGCATGGCGCAATTTTCCGCAAATGGCGTCACGTTGGCCTTTGACGATTTCGGCCCCCGCGAAGCGCAGCCGATCGTGCTCGTGCACGGCTTTTCATCGAACCGGAACGAGAATTGGCGGCGCGTCGGCTGGTATGGCGCGCTCGAGCGCCGACGGCTCAGATGTCTCGCCTTCGACACTCGCGGCCATGGCGAAAGCGACAAGCCGCACGATCCCGCGGCCTATGGGCGCGACAATCTCGTGGGCGATATTTTCGCGCTGATGGATCATGCCGGCATCGAAAGGGCCGATGTGTTGGGCTATTCGATGGGCGCGCGGTTGGCGCTGGCGGCCGCGCTGGCCAAACCCGAGCGCCTGCACACGCTCATCCTCGGCGGCGTCGGCGGACGCTTGTTCGAGCCGTCGCCGCCCGGCAATCCCATGGCAGACGCAATGGACGCCGACGATCCGAATGCGATTTCCGATCTGCTCTTGCGAAGCTTCCGCCATTTCGCCGACGAACAGGGCGAAGACCGCAAGGCGCTTGCCGCTTGTGCCCGCGCGCAGCATGGATCGTTCGAACGCGACCGGCTCGCCCAGCTCGGCGTGCCGACGCTCGTCGTTGCCGGCGCGCGCGACGCGCTGGCCGGCGATCCGGACGAGTTGGCACACGCGATACCAGGCGCGCGCGCCATCACCCTGCCCGGTTGCGACCACTTCTCCGCGATCCCGCACGCGCTCTTCAAAGCGACGGTATTCGATTTTCTGGACGGATCGCTGGAGTGAAGGGGGCGATGAAATGGCTGCCGCGGGACTTCGTTCTCTTCACTGCGGAAGTGTCTTGCACAGAATCACGTTGACGTGCCCCTCCGGCCAACCTTCGAATTCGGCCATGCGCGCAAACCCCAGCCGCTCATACAGCCCCGGCGCCTGGAAATCATAGCTCGCAACCCAGATGCGCCGAACGCCACGCCGCTGCGCTTCTGCGACGAAGGCTTCCAGCAGCGCGCGCCCGTAACCCCGGCCGCGAAACGCTTCGTCGACCCACATTTGCTTAAGCTCGCTGATGCCGGCCCAGCTATAACCGGCGGCGGCGCCGATCGTTCGACCCTTTTCGTCGCGGATGACGAAACCGAGTCCGGCGCCGTCAGCGTGGCCAGTCGCGGCCCGATTGTATTCGTAGAGCCGCACTTCCACGGCGTCGATTTCCATCGGGGTGAGATCGTGACGAGGTTCCGGCTTCATTTCGCACGGCGCCTTTTCGGTTCCGGCGCCATCTTGCGCTCCAATGCTGCGGTCGCGCCGACCGCCGCGCGATGGGTGCGCGCGAAGAAATCCACGAGCAGTGCGATCTCCTTCTCGTTGTAGCCTTCGATTGCCGCATTCATGGCCTGCTGCATGGGCTCGAAGAGTGGTGTGACCCTGCGCTCGACGGCCGGCAACAATCGCACAATAACCTTGCGCCGATCCGCGGCGTCATGTTCGCGTCGCGCAAAGCCCGCTTTCTCCAGGCGGTCGATGACACCGGTCACAGCCCCCGTGGTGAGCCCTGTCGCGGTCGCCAGATCGCCGGCGGTCACGGCTCCCCGCATGCCGATGATATCGAGGCATTCGAGGTCCGTGCTGTTGATCCCAAGACGCCGCGCCACGATCTGGCTGAACAAGGTCCCCTGGGCCGTCGCCTCCCGGAGCGCGCGTTCGAGCGCCAGAGTCAGCGCCTTGCGATCCTGTCGCACTCTTGACATTTGCATATTCCTTAGAAACTAATTTACTTATCGACTAAGATAACGAACGGTAAGACCGTCCGACACAAACTCTTAAGCTGAAAGGAAGCACAGATGCCGATGCCCCGGAAGCAAGCTTACGACGGCATAGTGGTCAATCTGATTGCGGACGCTCCTGTCGCGACCCTCCATGCAAAAAAGCCATACAAAAGCTTTGCCATGGAAGGCGCCCTGGCCCGCTGGTACGCCAAAACCACCGGCGCGGACCTCACGCCGTTTCGGACCCTCGCCGAACGCATTGCCGCTCGGCAACCTCCCGGCGCCAAAATCCTCGAAGTCGCGCCGGGGCCGGGCTATCTCGCAATCGAGCTCGCGCGCCTGGGACGTTTCGACGTCACAGGACTCGACATCAGCCGCAGCTTCGTGGACATCGCCGCGGAAAATGCGGCAAAGGCACGAGTCGCCGCGGATTTTCGGGTGGGAAACGCGGCGGCGATGCCGCTTGCGAGCGGCCTCTTCGATTTCATCGTGTGCCGTGCCGCGTTCAAGAATTTCCGGGAGCCCGTCGGAGCCCTAACCGAGATGTTCCGCGTGCTGAAACCGGGCGGCTCGGCAATGATTATCGACATGCGGAGAGACGCTGCGAATGCGGCGATCGACGACGAAGTCCGCAGCATGAATCTCTCCGGGATGAGCCGGTTCATGACCGGCTGGATTCTGAAATATTCGCTGAGACGGCGCGCCTATTCGCCGGACGACATTCGCAGAATGACCGCGCAGACGCCGTTCAAGGCGTGCGAAATCGACGATGCCCCCATCGGCTTCGAAGCGCATTTCTTCAAACGGCCGGACTGACGCCCGGCAGAAAGCGGCGGCTTAACGCGAATCAGGGCCCTCCTCCCGGCAGACCGGGCCCGATTGGCAGGGCTTGACTTCGGGCTGGCCGACCCATAATAATGACTGATCGATCAGTTTTTATAGGACGCCATGCCCAAGATCACCGAGGCCCAACGCGAGACCCGCCGCCAGCAGATCCTGGACGCGGCCTTGCGCTGCTTCTCGCGGGATGGCTTCCACAACACCACGACGGCCGACATCGTGCGGGAGTCCGGCGTAAGCCAGGGCACGCTCTATCTCTATTTCGCGACCAAGGACGAAATCATTGTCGCCCTTGCGGATGACCGTCACCAGGGCGAGGCGTTCCTCAGCGCCATGGCCCAGAGCGAACAGGACCCCATCGAAGGGCTCGCCCTGCTGCTCGAACTCCACGGCGGTTCGCTCGACGATCCGCGTCGCGCCGATCTGCGCCGCGTCGGAATCCAGGGCTGGGCCGAAGCGCTGCGCAATCCGACCGTCCTTGCCAGCGTCACCGAAGGCTCGTCGCTGGTGCGCAAGGAGATCGTCCGACTGATCGCGCGCGGCCAACGCACCGGCCAGATCCGCCCCGAGATCGAGCCCGAAGCCGTTGCGCGCATGCTCATCGCTCTCTTCCGCGGCCTGACTCTGGAAGTGAGCCTGGGTGAGGATGTCGGCCTCGCGGATGTCGGGCCGCTGATTGAAGACATGATCCGCGGCACGCTCTTCACCGAAGCGGCCCGCGCCGCCCATCCGAAGATTCCACTCGCATCAAAGGAATGACTCCCATGGCCATGAACGAAACAATGACGGACGCGCGGGCGGCTCAGCCCGTGCGGCAGTGGGGCGCGGCGCTGAAGGCCTTGCGCCGGCTCCTGTCCGACAAGGACGACACCGGCCAGGTGTTCGAGATCATGCGGGCGCTGAACGGCGGCACCAGCGAGAAAAACTACCGTCGCTTGCTCGAAACGACGGCGGGCGGGCGCATCGCCTATGAGCATGTCGAGCTCGCTCCCATGCTGATGGAACAGGCATGGCTCGACAGCTTCGCGGCCGGCACTGTCGGCGCGGCCTATCGCGACTTCATCCGCAGCCAAAATTTCT
>JBEKLK010000105.1:0-10664 GCA_050010235.1 Rhizomicrobium sp. | reverse complement strand
GAACGCGACATGGCTCGGCGAATGACCAACCGGGCAACGCGATGGTATCAGGAGCGCCTTGCAGCCCAGATCGATCGCCTCGCGCGCCGCTGCAATCGCGCGGTCGAAATCGGCCAGCGGAACATATCCGGTGCCAAGAAATCGGCGGTCGACAGCGCAGAACCACGTCATCATGCGGTTATGCGCCTGGGCTGCCGCATAGCAGAGGTCCACATCGGTCGATTGGTCGAGGCCGAAATTACCCAGACACCAGGTGGTGAAAATCAACTGGCTCGCAAACCCGAGCTGGTCGAGCGCACGTGGCCGGTCATCGCGGCGAAAGGCACCCAGCGCTTCGTAGTTCTTGCGCAGGAGGATGTTGGCGTCCGCGCCTGCCCGAAAGTCCGGATCGTCATGCAGCCTGTTCGCGTGCTGCACCAGCTTGCCGTCGCGTGGCCATGCCTTGAGCTTGGGCAGCTCGTCGTAGCGCGCGCGGAATTTCGGATCAAAGAAATCGTCCAGGCAATCCGACCCCGTCTATTATCGTGCTGTCAAACGTTCGTGTCAGCCTCTTTCACATGCAGCCGACGCACCGTCAGCCGGTCGATCTCGACAGTGCCGATGCGCAGCTTGCCGATGGCGAGGAATCCCACGGCCACAAATCCGATCGCGACCGCGCCCACCGCCAGCGCGATCAGCGCCGCAGGGCCGATTGCCGTCGGCTGCGGCCGCGATCGTCGTCCCGAAATAGGTTCGCGTCCCATGGATCAGACCGGCGCCGCCTTCCAGAAATAGCGCTTGAAGCCGCGCTTTTCGTCGATGTCCTTGACGCGAAACATCATTCTCACCTTCGAGCCGGTGTCGATCTGCCCCTGATCCACATCGGTGATATCGGTCATGAAGCGGCCGCCTTCGGCAAAGGTGATCATGCCATAGTGGTTCGGCGGCGACATCGAATAGGTGAGAAAGTCGGCCGACCAGGACAGGATCGTGCCTGCTTGGTCCGCGAAACTGTAGGGGTCCTGGCTGTCGACCGCCTTGCAATTCGGATTGACGCAGATCCGGCTCTTGGGGAACTGGGCCGTGCCGCAGACGCGGCACTTGCCGCCGACGAGGCCCATCAGCATCTCGTTCTTGCGGTAGAGCACGGTCAGCGCCGTGCGCTTGTCCACTTCCGCCCGCATGCCTTTTTCGAGTTCGATCAATCCGTTGAAGCCGAGGAATTTGTTGTAATTCGTTTCTTCCTTCCGCCGGGCGAGCGCGCCGGTGACGCCGTTGCGCTTCGCCAGTTCCGTAATCTGGGGCGTCACTTCGAACAGCAGCGCATCGCAGCCCTGGCCGAACTGGGCGACGAGAATTTTCTCGCCCGGCTTTGCCTGTTCGAGCGCATGCACGAGCATCAACAGCGCCTGGGCCGCACCCGCATCGCCGACCGTGCCAGCGAGATTGTCGCGAACCCTGGCCGGGTCGATGCCGCATTGCTTGGCGAGTTGCTGGTCCAGTTTCGCAAACGGGCACGGCAGGACCAGATGAGCGATATCGGCGCCGGTAACGCCGGTCTTTTCGAACAATGCCTTGATCGCGGACGGCACGATCTTGGAATAGCCCTCATCGCGGATCCAGCGCTCTTCCCAGTTGTAATCGAATTCCTCGCCTTCGCCACGAAAGTGATCGACGAAGTCGAGCGTCAGCGAATGGCTGCCGAGATATTTGGCAATGACTTGGCCGTTGCCGACGGCAAGCGCCGCGCCCGCATCGCCATAAGCAAGCTCCTGGGTCGACGCCGCGCGCGCTTTGCGTTTCTCGCCCGCCGCCACAAGCGCCGCTTTCGAACGGCCTGCCTTCACTGCGTCCAATGCCGCGATGAGCGCCGACAGGCCCGCGCGCTGCGACGACGAAACATCCAACGAGGAGATATCGTCGGAGAGGCTGAGCGCGCTCGCCACGATGCCCGCGTTCTGACGATCGGAGAACGGCATGCTGGTCGAGGCGAAATAGACCGCATCCACAAATGCGCGGTCCTTGATCGCATCGGCCGCCGGCAGGCAATCGCGCGCGGCTTCGACGGCCATCGTCACGGCATCCTCGTCGAAATTCGCCATGGCGCGCTCGCCCTTGGCTCCCCCCAGAAGCCCGGGAGCGAACCAGGCATTCGCCTGGGCGACGGCTTTTCGCTGCAGCCTGAGCCTTGGAATGTAAGCGCCGTACGCCGTAATGCCGGTCATGTCGTCCCTGCCCCGATCTCTTATTGCGGATTGCTCAAAGGAAACCAGCTTTGATCGCGGCTGACAACGCCCGTCACGCCGGCCGGATTGTCCTGAACCATGCCACGAAGCGGCGAATGCCCTCGCCCAACGGCACGCTGGGGGCAAAGCCGAAATCCCGCGCCGCGCGCGCGATGTCGGCATAGGTCTCGCGCACGTCGCCCGGCGGCCCGTTGGCGTCCTCAATCAGCGCTTTTTTCCCGGTTGCGGATTCGATAGCGGCAATGAGGTCCAATACGGTTTCGGGATGGTTGTTGCCGAGATTGTAGATGCGGTGCGGCGCGTCGTCCGCCGCGGCGAAGGGCTGTTCTACGACGCGCACGATCGCCGCAACGACGTCATCGATATAAGTGAAATCGCGCCGCAATTTGCCCCGACCGAACACCGGAATCGCGCGGCCCGCGAATACCGCATCGGTGAACAGCCAATACGCCATGTCGGGCCGGCCCCAGGGGCCATAGACCGTGAAGAATCTGAGGCCGGTCTGCTTCAGCCCGAACAGTTCCGCATAGGAATGGGAGAGCAGCTCGCCCGCGCGTTTGGTGGCGCCGTAATAGGAGATGGGCCGGTCGGCGCGCGCGTCTTCCGCGAAAGGCGGCGTCGTATCGTTGCCGTAGACCGAACTGGACGATGCATAAACGAGATGGGCAAGCCCGTCGTGGCGGCGCGCAAATTCGAGCACGTTCTGATGACCCACCAGATTGGAGCGCGTATACGATGCCGGATCCGTCAAGCCATGGCGTACGCCTGCCTGCGCCGCGAGATGAAGCATGACGTCGAAGCGTGCGCCGCCCGCGGCCGCGTCGAGCGCGCCGGCGACGGAGATGTCGCCTTTGGCGAATCGAAAGCCGGGATTGGCCGTAAGCTCGGCCAGCCGGGCTTCCTTCAAGGCCGGCGAATAATACGGATTGAGGTCGTCGATGGCGACGACCTGATGTCCGCGACGAAGCAGAGCCGCCGCCGCATGGAAGCCGATGAACCCTGCGCCGCCGGTCAGGAAAATCCGCATGCGATGGCCTTAGCGGCTTGGGAACCGTGCCGCAAGTGGACGATTGATAGCGGATTGTGTCATGTAGGGATCCCGCTACATATTCAAGAAATAGCTCCCCGCCCATGACCAAAC
The DNA here is from genome assembly GCA_050010235.1 of Rhizomicrobium sp. Taxonomy (GTDB): domain Bacteria; phylum Pseudomonadota; class Alphaproteobacteria; order Micropepsales; family Micropepsaceae; genus Rhizomicrobium. The sequence continues at coordinate 7,298 of JBEKLK010000105.1, read as the reverse complement.
CGCTCCCGGTCCGCAAAGCCGTCCTCCCCGTAGCCGGAATGGGCACGCGCTTCCTGCCGGCCACCAAGGCCGTGCCGAAGGAAATGCTGCCGGTGGTGGACAAGCCCGTCGTCCAATACGCGGTCGAAGAGGCGATGGAGGCGGGCATCGAACAATTCATCTTCGTCACCGGCCGCGGCAAGCATGTGATCGAAGACCATTTCGATCATGCCTATGAGCTGGAGTCCCTGCTCAAGGAACGCGACAAGACGAAAGAGCTGGACAGCCTCCTCGAGAGCCTTCCGAAATCGGGCTCCGTCAGCTTCACCCGTCAGCAAAAGCCTCTGGGGCTGGGCCACGCGGTGTGGTGCGCCCGACACTTCATCGGCAATGAACCATTCGCGGTTCTGCTCCCGGACGACCTGATCGTCGGCAAACCGGGCGCACTCAAGCAGATGATGAAAGCTTATCACGACGTGGGCGGCGGCGCGGTGATCGCGGCGGAAGAACGCCCCGAATCCGAAATCAGCCGCTATGGTGTGATCGCGCCGGGAAAAATCGCAGGCAATATCATCGAAGTGAAGAGCGTCGTCGAAAAGCCCAAAGCCAAGGAAGCCCCGTCGCGGCTGCGCATCGTGGGCCGCTATATCCTGCCGTCCGAAATTTTTGCGGAGCTCGACCGGAAGGAGAAAGGCGCCGGCGGCGAAATCCAGCTCACGGACTCGATGCAAAAGCTGATCGGCCGCCACCCCTTCCACGCCGTCAACGTCAAAGGCTCATGGTACGACTGCGGCGACAAGGTGGGCTTCCTGCATGCCAATATCGCCGTCGGTCTTTCGCGCCCGGACATCGCGCCGGCGCTCAGGGCTATTCTGAAGAGCGTTCGCGACTAAATCTGCGCGCTCAATTCAGCGCGTGCAGTTTCACCGGCAGTTCCGAATAGCCCTTCACGAATGAGGACAGCACGCGCACGGGCTCGCCCACGACCTCGACGAAGCTGAATCGCTTCAGAATTTCCTCCCAGACGATGCGCAGCTGCATTTCGGCCAGGCGATTGCCGACGCAACGGTGAATGCCGAAGCCGAACGACAGATGCTGGCGCGGCCGCGGGCGATCGATGATAAACGCGTCCGGGTTCTCGATCGCCTCCGGATCGCGGTTTCCCGAGACGTACCACATCACGACGCGGTCGCCTTTCCTGATCTGCTTGCCCCCAAGTTCGGTGTCGCAGACGGCCGTCCGCCGCATATGGGCGAGCGGCGTCTGCCAGCGGATGATTTCCGGAACCATGCTTGGAATGAGCGACGGGTTCGCGCGCAGCTTGTCGTATTCGGCGGGGTTCTCGTTCAGCGCCAGCACGCCGCCGCTGATCGAGTTGCGCGTCGTGTCGTTGCCGCCGACAATCAGGAGAACGAGGTTCCCGAGATATTCCATCTTGTCCATGTTTCGGGTCGCGTCGCCATGCGCAAGCATGGAGATCAGATCGCTTCCCGGCGGCGCATTTACGCGCTCGTTCCACAGTTTCACGAAATAGTCCGCGCATTCCAGGAGTTCGGCGCGGCGGGCTTCTTCGGACTCGACGATGCCCGACCCCGGTATGGCGGTTGCAACGTCGGACCAGCGCGTAAGCTTCCGGCGGTCGTCCCACGGAAAGTCGAAAAGAGTCGCAAGCATCTGCGTCGTCAGCTCGATCGAAACCTTGTCCACCCAGTCGAAGGTTTCGCCGAGCGGCAGCGAATCGAGAATGCGTCCCGCCCGCTCGCGAATTGTGCCCTCGAGCTTCGCCAGATTGTCCGGCGCGACGATCGGATTGACGACCTTGCGCTGCGCGTCGTGCTTGGGCGGATCCATGGCGATGAACATGGGCATCAGAAAATCCGGCTTCTGATCGCGAAGCGTAATCCCGCCCAAACTCGCTTCCGACGAATAGATCTGGTGGTTCGTATCGACCTGCATGATGTCCTTGTATTTGGTCACCGACCAATAGGGCCCGAAGTCGCTGGCCGCGCAGTAATGCACCGGATCTTCGCGCCGCAGCCGCTCGAAATAGGGCCACATCGTATTGGACCGGAACAGCTCGGCCTGCGCGACGTTGATTTCGCTGAGCGGCATATCGTAGGCGCCGCCTGCCTGCGGCGGCTCTTTCTTCGCTGCGCTGCTCATAAGAGTCTCCCTTTGACGAAATAGCCGTTAGCGGCAAGTCTAGCGCATTCGCGGCCGTATTGCATCGGCATGTTTGTCGTCTGTGAGAGACCCTTCCGGAGCCGCCCAGCCTCTTTAGCCTGCCTGCAATCGCGTGAAGCCGTCGGTGCTCCACGCTTCGCTGCCCACGCCGTTGTGGACGAAGAACAGACCGTCCGGATCATATTTCACTTTTATCGCCAGCAAATTTGCGTAGTTCCGTCCCCAATAGGCATCTTGCCAGTCGCGCTGAAAATAATTGCTTTCGGAGACATATGAACCGCCATCAGGAGCGACGGCGCGCAACGCGTCCATCGCGTCGCCGATATCGACGGCATGCTTGCGCGCGGTCGCCAGATTGGGCGCCGGTCCCGCGAGCCCCGGATAAGCGGGCGAACCTCCGCCCGAAATGATTGCGAGGGCAAAAGCGTCGAGCACGGCAGGATTCGTCGCCGTCTCCTTCGCCTCGGCGATGGCGCCCGCCGGAGCGCCCGCCAGCCCCTTGTTGAATTGCAATCCGACGGTCCAATGCCTGCTGCTCGCGAACAATGCGTCGGCAAAGCTTTCCCGTTGTCCATCGCTCAGAAGCGACGCAGGCAGCCACAGCGATTCATACCCATGCCAGAATTCGCCTACCTGTTCCTGATCGCCCACCCACCAGATGTGAGATTCGGGCGCACCCGGGCGCTGATCGCTGACGAACGACGTGTCGCCTGTGGCCTTGAGATATTGGGCATCCCAATAGTGTTGGGCCGGCATGCATGAGGTCGTCAGCGGCGAGGTGATCGTGAAATCCTGCGGCGAAGCGGCCACCCAATCGAAAAAAGGTTGCCACACTTGTGCCACCTGCTCCTTGTCGAGACCCTGGCTCTCCATGGAAATGTGCAGCGAGCTTCGTCCGATTTGAATGCTCTCGCCCCAGTGGGGATTGAAGAGATTGCCGGCATAGAAGGCGACAAACCGCCCGATAAGTCGGCGCAGCGCGGCATCCGACGACGCCTTGATCCGCCCGTCGGCCGCACCGAAATATTCGGGAAGCTCGCGGGTGCGCAGCGTCAGCCTGGTAACAACGCCCCAGCTTCCCCCGCCGCCGCCTTTGATGGCCCAGAACAGTTCGGGATTGGTACAGGCATTTGCGGTTCGTATGACGCCGTCGGCAGTCACGATCTCCGCTTCCAGCAATCCGGCCGCGGCCGTGCCATATCCCTTCGAGAACGAGCCGAACCCGCCGCTTTGAACGAGGCCCGCAACGCCCACGGTGGCGCAGCCACCGCCCTGAACGTAGCGGCCGCCCTTTGTCGTGACTTCGTTATAGACGTCCATCCAGACCGCGCCGGCCTCTACCGTCACGGCGGGTACGGGCGACTGCACACCGGCGCAACCTTGCGCGACGAAGCCGTCATGTAGAACGACTTTGTTCATCGCCCGAGTCCAGATCAACAAAGAATCGGGCGCATTGGACGTGCCCTGGTAGCTGTGGCCGCCACCTTTGACCACGAGACGCAAATTGTTTTCCCGGGCGAAGTTTATCGCGGCGGCGACATCGGTCGCGTTTCGCGCGGCGACTGTGTAGGGGCTCAGTCCCGGCGTCCAGGCGTCGACCCAGCCCGAAACCTGCGTTCCGGCGGGTTGGTCTCCGACGTAATAGGGATTCTGCAAGCTCTTGATCGTATCCAAGCAGACGGATCCGTTTGCGTCAGATTCGCAAGCCACGAGCAGGGGTTTCGTTCGAATGAGATTTCCGCCGACGTCTTTTTCGAGCTTCTTCCAGCTCGCGGCGTTCGGCCAGGACGGATCGGACGGGCGCACCCGGCGCGCGCGCCCGGGCAAACCCCCGGCGCGTGCGGACAGGTCTAGGCAAAACGCAGACATGAACGGAAGCGCCGCGGCAGCCCGGAGCAAATGTCGCCTGTGCATTGGGATCCCTGGGCAATCTTCTGCGCCTGCCCGCAGCTGAAATCTTTCTATGCGAACGAACCGGCGGAAATATCATAAATTCGATTTCGCTCGAACAGCATCGCGATCACCAAAGATTGATGCGGCTCCATTCGGGTGGCTCCGGATCCAAAAACTACGGCAACAACTCCCGCAGGATGACAGTCACGGATTGCTGTTGCCCATTGCGGACGATGGACAATTCGACCTTCGTACCCGGCGGCTGGCGCATTACGCGCGCGAAATCCCAGCCCGACATCTGAGCCGACGGAACGCCGTCGACCGACATGATCTCGTCGCCGATCTGTAGACCCGCTTCGGCGGACGGCGTGCCGCTCGCGACGGCGGCGACTTTGAACGCTTCGGAGCGCTCTTTGTCCGTAGTCAGCCCCAATCTGCCGAAGGGCGGATAGACGAATCCCGGCACCGGTTCGAACCAGATCACATCGTGACCGTAATCGAAATCGAGCGTGAAATTCGCAAGAATTCTGTCGCCGACATTGGCGGCTTCCGTACGCGACGAGAACGCACCTTTTTTGTCTGCCGCATAGCTGGCGATGATGTGCGGGAATGTCGAACCCGCGATCTCGAAGTTGGCACGGTTCGACCAATTCGACGATGCACCGCCGGCGCCGAAGCCCAGCGAGGAATAGCCGCTCATCATCTGCTGTTTCAGGCCGTGCGCATCCGCCCAGATACCCTGCACGATCACCGATCCGGAATTTCCGGTGTCGAGCGCGACATCGCCGGATATCCCGTCGATCGCGGCTTTCAGAAGCGGATTGTCGTCGTTGAAGAAAATCGGTACGGCCACGCCCGCGCCATCGTGCCTGTAAGTCGACAGGGGCTCGAACGAGAGCGTTTTGTTTCGGTAGTCCAATTTCATCGCAAAGCGTTCGAACAGCTCGAGCCCGAGAATGCCCGACAGCACGGGCTTGGCCCCGCGTTCGATCGCATCGTACTGAAGCGGGATGACCGAAAACGTCTGGTTTCGCAGGGTCGCGCCGCCGATATCCATCCGGTCGACATGCGCATACTGGACCGGCAACGTGCCTTCGCCCGAACCGCCGCTGGATCCTGCGCCCACCGGATTGAGATGGAGCGACTTAGCCGCCTCGGGCGTCAGAATATCATGGCCGCCGGTGTCGAGGATGAACGCGAAAGGTCCCTGGCCGTTGAGCATCGCTTCGACGATGACGTCTCCGTCGAAATCTACGGGAACTGTGATCTTGCCGCCCGCAACCGTGAAATCGTCTGCCGTCCGGAGTGGCTCGAATTCGCGGCCGGTGTTTCCGACCACATCGATGCGATCAATTCGAATGACATCCGTGTCGGCGGGGTTACCAAAGTCCGCCGCGATCTTGAAAGGCAGCAGCGTCCCCCGCACCTTCCGATAATCGTCGTAAGAGACGGTCTTCACATCGATCGACATGATTTGAACGCTGCGGGCGAGCAGGTTGCTCGCTTTATCGAACCACAGGTCGACCGGTTGGCCGTGAGGCGGCGTCGCCCGAACAACGGCAAAACTGCGCCCATCCGCCGTTTGGTCGTCCAACTCCTCCAGTACGGCTCCCGATGCGTTGGGCCTCAGATACCCTCGCGCCGCAAGCCATGCCCCGGTGATATTGGCTGTTTGCGCAAATGCGGAATTGATCCGATGCACGCCGCCCGATCGGTCCTGCCGCCAATAATTGTGTCCATCCCAAACGGCGGCAGTCCGAAAGATGCCAAAATCCGAGGTTTCGTGAGTTCTGCCCGAGCCTGTCTCGACGGCTTCGCGCCATTGGGCGGTCAAGCCGCTGGTTTGTTTGGTGCCTGTTTCAAGAAGAACGCCGGAGTGCGCCCAGTTTTCGACGCCCGCGGCCTTCCTCGCCGCGGCAAGCACGGAAGTTGCTTGTCCGGCCAGAGCCGCCGAGACCTGAGTCATGGTGAATGCCGCGACGACAGCCGCGCAAATTCGGTGTGTTTTCATGTTTTGAATCTGCACCGGGCGCGATGCTAGGTCTTGAACCTATTTGACCATTGACGGCGCCATTGCGACGGCGTCCGTCCGGTGATTTGTCCGAGTGCGCGAGTCATATGGGCTTGATCCGCGAAACCGTTCTCGAAGCTGACGGCCGTTAAGGAAAGATCGGTATTCATAAGGCTGCACCATGCCCGGCGCGCCCGCGTTTGCGCGCGGAACGCCGACGGCGCCAGTCCATAGACGCGGCGAAATCCCCGCGACAGCGTTGCGGGCGCCAGATTTCGGGTCTCGGCCCAATCGGACAAGCTGATATCAGGACAGCGCCTGATGTCGCGCGCCAATGTGTCCGGCCAGTCTTTATCGGCGACGCAGACGGGATCGATCATCGACAGGAGCAATTCGCGAGCCTCGTCCGGATCGCGTTCCGCAGTGCGGACGATCAGATCGGGATCTCGTGCGCGGAAGAATGCGCCCGGGCGGTCCGCCCAACCGGTCAGATTGAAGTTTATGAGCTCCGCGCCGGCGGCGGCAAACCGGTCCAGATGGGCGTCGAACGGTCCGCAGAAATTAACGTCGCCTGCGCGCACCACTCTGCGGCCGCGATCACCGGCTTCCTCGTAGCTGCCGGACAGGACGAGACAGGCATATCCCTGTTCGTGACGATGCCGCGGGAGGAAGTGTCCGCCCGTCCATTTTTCCCGGCCGGTGGTGGTCGACGTGAATTTCGCACTCATCAAAAAACAACCGGGCAATATGTTCAAATCCGGTCGCGTCTTACCGCTACCGCATTCAGGCACGTTGCAGTTTCGACGCGACATTGTCCTTGTAGCATGCGAGCGGCTTTTTTCGGCGCGCCGACCGGCCGAACGAGACGGCAATCTCGAACAATTGATCCCAGTACGACCCATGCGCAGGGCTCATACCTCCCCCACGCCGTTGCAATACGACGAATGCGGCAGCTGCGGTCCCGTTTGACATGGGAGCCATTCCCTTAAACCATGCCGTTTGCTTGCGATCGGGAAGCCGGCGACATGAATATCTCTCAGGATATCGGTGGACCTGTTCTCGTGGGACCGGAGCCGCCGGCCAAGCCGCTGTCATTCTTCAAGTTCCTGCAGGCGGCGCGGAAGAACCCGATCGCCATGTTTCCCCTCGCTGCCTATGAGGAGCCGATCTGGGAATCGAAATCGATATTCGGCCATATCTTCGTGGTCAGCGAACCCGCGGGCATCAAGCA
>JBEKLK010000104.1:0-10225 GCA_050010235.1 Rhizomicrobium sp. | reverse complement strand
TCACCTTCATCAATGTTCAATACGGCGATTGCCGGGAAGAGCTAACCCAAGCCTGCGAGATGCACGGCGTCGACATCAAGATCATCGACGATCTCGATCTCAAGAAAGATATCGACGGCGCGGCAGCCTTGTCCGCCGCGCTCGACCTAGTGATTTCTGCACCGACCGCTGCGGCCGCGACGGCTGCAAGCGTGGGCGCGCCGGTTTGGTTCCTCACCGCGGGACGCACCTGGCCGCAACTGGGCTCGGATGAATACCCCTGGTACAGATCCACCCGCGTGCTGAGCCCCGAAAGGTTCGGCGACTGGCAGGAATTGATGCCGCGCGCGGGTGAGGAACTCCGCGCCTTCGCGCAGAGATACGCCAAAAGCTGAACTTTATTGCTGCTGCTGTTGCTGCTGGCGAAATATCTGCTCGACGGCGGCCTCGGACGGCGAGCGCGGCCTTAGCGGTCTTGTCACCCGCAGAAATTCCTCGTGGCGGACCGGCGCTTGCGTGGGTTCGACAGAAACGGCAATCGCGAGTTCCGATTCGGCGTCGCCTTTGAAGGTGCCGCGCGCGGGCGGGACATCAGCGTAGTCGCGCCCGACAGCCACGCGGATATGGCGATCCCCCGCCATGATGTCGTTTGTAGGATCAAGTCCGATCCAGCCGAGACTCGGAAGATAGGCTTCGATCCAGGCATGGGTTGCATCCTCACCGGAACGGTCCTGATTCTTGCGCCGATGGTGCAGATAGCCCGACACGTAGCGGGCGGGCACGCCCCAGTTCCGCGCAATTGCGATCGCGATATGTGCAAAATCCTGACAGACGCCCCGCTTTTCCGCGAGCGCGTGATCGATCGGCGAATCGACTTCGGTGACGCCGACTTCGTAGTCGAAGGAGTCATGAACGGTCTTGCACAGGCGTTTGAGCGCGGAGAGCGGATTGCTCTGCGGCTTTGTGAGATCGTGCGCCGCCATGAACGCCGACAGCGCCGACGATGGATGCGCGAATTTCGACGGTTCCAGAAGATCGAAATGATCCGCCGAGAGGTTGTAGGCGTTGTAGCGCTCCCATTCGAGCGGATCGGCCGTTTCCGGAGATGGCGACAAATTCGACAGCTCGACGACCGCCTGCGCTTCGATGCGAAGCTCGTCATGGGCGCGCAAGACATTGAAATGATAGACCGCGTTGCCGAGATGGTCCGTATATGCGTAAAGCTGGGCGCGCGGGTTGGTCGATATCTGAAAGCTTCTGAGCGCCTGCGCGCCTTCGGAACGGGGTTGCATGCGCAGTTCCATGATGCTTTCGCGAACCGGCCCGGAATAACGGAAGCGCGTCACGTGGCGAATGGAATAGAACATCAGACCCTGCACTCTCCCCGCGTCACAGCACGGTTTCTGCGCCATAAGCGATATAGGCGGCATAGACGGCTTCGTGAATCTGCTCGCACTGGCGTGTGATCTCCACCAGGAAGGAATCGATCGAGCCGCCGATCAGTTCGTCGATCTGCCCGAAATCCACCGCCGCCTTGAGCCGCCCCGCCAGTCTTTCGCATGCGGCCCTGCGACTGGGCGGCGCGCCCGGCGCCACGCGGGCCAGCGCATCGCGCACGCGATCGATCGCGAATTTGACCGAATGGGGAAATTCCGGATCGAACAGCAGGAACTCTGCGATGCGCTCGGGCCGGATCGCGGCCGTGTATTCCTTGCAATAGGGCTCGAACGCCGTGCAGAACTTCAGGAGCACCAGCCAGTCGAGATATTTTGGGGGAGGCGGCGGCTCGGCATAGCCCGGTGCATCGACGCCAAAATGGATGTCGAGCAGCCGGCTCACGAGCTGCGCGCGCTCGATATAGCGGCCGAGCTCCAGGAAGTGCCAGCCCTCGCCATGGCGCAAGGTGCTGAACGTCACGCCTTCGAGCGTCTGCAGCTCTTCCAGGGATTCGCGAAACACGCGTGCCGGCTGATGAACCCAGGTGGATTCGATCGTGACCGGCTGGAGCCGCAGATAGAGGCGATTGAGATGCTCCCACACTTCCGTCGATAGCTGCTCGCGCACCTGCCGGGCATTGTCGCGCGCCATCCGCAAGGACGAGAGCAGTGAGGAGGGGTTGTCTCTGTCGAATGCGAGTCTCTGCGTGATCGCAAAAATATCGTCGGGGTCCCCGGCAACACCGTCGGTCGCCAGCGCGACCGCGACACGCGCCCACGAAGCCTTGGCGTCTTCGGTGGATTGCTCGATCATGGATTCGAGTTTCACCGCGATGAGGCGACTCGTGTGTTCCGCGCGCTCGAGATAGCGGGCCATCCAATAAAGGCTGTCAGCGACCCGGCTTAGCATCAGGCGCTCAACACCCAGGTGTCTTTCGAGCCGCCGCCCTGGCTTGAATTGACCACGAGGCTGCCGCGGCGAAGCGCCACGCGCGTAAGCCCGCCCGGGACGATGGTCGTTTTCTCGCCATGCAGGATGAAGGGTCTTAAATCCACATGGCGTGCTTCGACCCCGCCATTCACGAAAGTGGGTGCGGTCGAAAGCTGGATCGTGGGCTGGGCGATGTAATTCTCGGGATCGGCTTTCAGTTTCTGCGCAAAGTCGTCCCGGTCGGCCTGGCTCGCATGCGGACCGACCAGCATCCCGTAGCCGCCCGACTCGCCCACCGCCTTGACGACCAGCTTGTCGAGATTGGCCAGCACGTAACCCAGCTGCTTCGGTTCGCGGCAGAGATATGTTTCGACATTGTCGAGGATCGGTTCCTCCGCAAGGTAGTAGCGGATCAGGCGCGGCACATAGGCATAGACCGCTTTGTCGTCGGCCACCCCTGTGCCCAACGCATTGGCGATAACGACATTGCCGGCGCGATAGGCATTGAAGATGCCCGGCACGCCCAACGAGGAATCCTCGCGGAAAATGAGCGGATCGATGAAATCGTCGTCGACACGGCGATAGATGACATCGATGCGCTTGAGGCCCGAGGTCGTGCGCGCAAAGACGACGTTGTCGTTGATCAGAAGGTCGCGACCTTCGACCAGCTCCACGCCCATCTGGCGCGCAAGAAAGGCGTGCTCGAAATAGGCCGAATTGAAAACGCCCGGCGTCAGCACCGCGATGGAAACATCTTCCTGGAATGGCGCCAGCGATTTGAGCGTGGCGAGAAGTTCCTGCGGATAGTGATCGATGGCGCGAACGCCCGCAGCGCGGAACACGCCCGGAAATGCGCGGCGCACGACTTCTCGATTCGCGAGCATGTAGGAGACGCCCGAGGGCACGCGCAGATTGTCCTCGAGCACGACGAATGCGCCGTCTTCGCGCCGCACCAGATCGGAGCCGCAGACATTGACATAGGCGCCATGGGGCACCGGAAGTCCGCGCATTTCGCGGCGATAATGCTTCGAACCGTAGATCATCGGACGCGGCACCACACCGTCCTTGAGCACGCGGCCGTCGGTGTAGATGTCGCGCAGGAACATATTGAGCGCGCGAATGCGTTGCTTGAGGCCGCGATCGACGCGCTCCCATTCGACCGCCGTCACCAATCGCGGCAGCAGATCGGTGGGAATGATTCGTTCCGTCGCCTGCTTGTCGCTATAGACTGTGAAGGTAATCCCCTGCTGCAGGAACGACTGCTCGCAGGCTTGCTGCCGACGGATCAGTTCTTCCGGCGGCAAGGTTGCGAGCCGTCCGTGCAGGGCCGCACATTGGTCACGCACTTCGCCATCCGACGAAAACATCTCGTCATAGGCGGCGCCCAAGGCGTAGTTCGCGTAGGGTGCATCGCGACCGAGGCGGACGGGCGGCACGGGAAGCAGCACCCCGTCCGGCGATCCCATATCTTCGGCATTGGCGAGCATTTCTTGCTGCATGCGCGAAGTGTGAGGGTCACAGGCGGGGGCTCGTCAAGCCGTGATCGCTGTTTTGCGCAAAATGGACGGCGGGGCCTGCGCCGTGCGGCTCAAGACCTTGTCCGAATGCCGATGGTATTCGGACAAGGTCTCAAAGTATTCACAAAGTGCAGTTCAATATTTATTGTTCCGTAGATCCTATACGCAGAATAACCGTAAAATTCCGGCGCGAACAGAGGCCTAACACTACTGCTGCTTCATTGTCTTTTGTTTACGGATGGACCGAGCTGCCAAGGAACGCCCGGACATCCGCGGCGGATTGGTCGGCGACCTCCTCCTGCGGAATATGGCCGGTCCCGGGATAGATGATCAGCTTCGAACCCGGAATGGCGGCATTGAATTCGTGCGCGCCTGCCACGGGGATCAGATGATCCTGCTCGCCCCAGAGAATTAGGGTCGGCACTTTGATCTGACCGATATGATCCTTGATATAGGTATCCCAGGTTTCGTTGAAGCGCCTGAGTGTCGCTTCGGGTGTACCTTCCATGCGGTTCAGTTCCCAGTATTGATCGATCATCGCGTCGGTGACGATCGTTTTGTGGACGATCGCGTCGTTCAAGCCTTCCTTGAACATGGCACGCGGCACGATGTGCACCATGAGCTTGTTGATCACGGGAATGCGCCCGATGCGAAAGCCCAGCGGAACGTGATCGCCCTGCTTGGTGGGCATGCCCCCTGCGTCGACGAGAATGAGCGCGGTGACGCGATCGGGATATTCTTCCGCGAAGCGGGCAGCCACGCCGCCGCCCATGGAATTGCCGGCAATGGCGAATTTCCCGAGGCCGATCTTGTCGGCCACCGCTTTGGTGAACGCCACCATGCCGTGCTGCGAGTAGTCGCCCGACGGCACTGCGCCCGTTAGCCCATGCCCGGGCATGTCGATCGCAACGACGCGGAATGAATCGTCGAGGCGCTTCGTCCAGGGTTCCCAGGTGAACAGCGAAGCGTTCGAACCATGGATAAGAACAAGCACCGGCGCGTTCTTTGGACCGCGGTCGCGATAGTGCACATGCGCGCCATCGGCCAAAGTGAGGAATTGCGAAGGCGGGGTCGCGTATTTCGCTTCGAGCACGGCGCGTGGAATTTCCGGCACGCTCAAATAGACATATGCGCCTGCAAGTGCCGCGACGATGACTGCAATGAAAATCAGAAACGCTCTCATGGATTTCCCCCTCTAGGCGTCACCGGCTCGGGATCGAAATCGTAACCGTCCGGGCCCGGATCGTCCGGCGGACGCGATAGGATCACAAAACCGCGTTCACTTTCCCCCATTCCGTCGCCATCCTTCCGCCAGGGCGTCCTGGAGGGCGGCAGAACCTTGCCGCCATTTTCATCGATCTCGCGCGGGGCTTGCAAGAAGGACGATGGGGTCGAATCCATGCCGAGACGCTCGTCGTGAGCGGCGCCAGGCATCATTTCCAGGGTATCCGCGGCAGGCGCGGACCAGGCCAGCGTGTCGAACGCGCCGCAATTGCCGCAGACCGCGTGCCAATCGGGTGCATTCCAGCCGCAATTGTTGCAACGCCAATCGGCATCGCGAGGCGCGCGCACGGCCCGCGACAGCCAGGAATGCGCAGCAGCCGCATCGTGGCGCTCGCCTTGCTCGATCTCGGCCATCAGCGCGCAAACGCGCGTCGTCGCGAAGGCCTGCGCCAGCGGCGCCAGCACACGACGCGCCTCCGCCCAGTGTGCGAGATTGATCGCCTGTTCCGCTTCAACCATGCGGCTTTCAAAATGATCGCGACTGAGTTGCGCGAGACCCTTGAGGCGGCGCGCACGCGTTTCCGCGTCCTCGCCCGGCTTGATCGCCGCATACGCAATCGCCAAATCGGGATGCGGCGTCTGCGCCCAGGCGGCTTCGATGATGTCCTGAGCGCGCCAGGCGCGTCCGGCTTGCGAAAGCTTTCGCGCGGCGAGAGCGGCGGCCGGCGCAAGACCCGGCGAGAGATTGAGCGCTTCGAGGGATGCGGCGAGCGCGCGTTCGCCTTCGCCGCGTCCTTCGTAATCGAGTGCCTCTGCCGTCAACAGGACGGCGCGCCGGCGTCGCGCCAGGCCCGGATCGAGCAGCTTGGCGCGGGCGGCGCTTTCGAGAACAATCTTCGCATCCGACCATTGACGTCGCGCGGATTTGAGATCGAACAGCGCATTTGCGGCCCATGCGGCGCGCGGCTTCAAGGCGTGAGCACGCGCCGCCAGCCCCATCGCCTCGTCAGAATCCTCGCGCCGCATCGCCTGCATGAAAAGTCCCCGCAGGCCCAGGAATTCCGTTTCGGGATGGGCCAGCATCGCGTGATAGGCATCGGTCTGGCCGCGCTCGTCACCGTCGAGTTGAGCCGCTTGCGCCGTCAACAGGAGCGACAGAGGCGGCGCGCCAAGCAACGCCCCCGCTTTCCTTGCGTGGCGACGCGCTTCGTTGCTGTCACCCGCCGCTGCCGCCACAAGGCCGCGCGACAATGCTTCGTTGCCGCGCCGCATGCGTCGCGAGGTCGTCCAGCGGCCGAATGCGCCGGGGCCGCCCAAGACGAGCGCCACGAGCCGCGTCGCGAACGCACTAAAGGCCGCAAACAGAATCGCGAACCCGATCGCGACACTGGCGCTCGTACGCAACTCATAGCCGTCGACCGTGAATACGAGATCGCCTTGACGATCGGCGATCCAGACGATGCCGGCGGCGATCAGCGCGGCGCAAACCAAGATCGTCAGTAAGCGGATCATTTTACCGGACCGGGACCCGGTGCCGCCGGTGCCGGCACGGAGCCTTGGGAAGACAGCGGCGCGGCAGGGCCGGCCAGACTTGCGACGACCTGTGTGGCGAGAAGCCGTGCATCGCGATCGACCGCGAGCCGTCCCCGGGCCTGATCGAGCCAGTCGCCGGCGGCGGCGCGCGCAGAGCCGTTGAGCGCATTCATTTCGGCCACCGCGTGCGCGAGATCGCCCGCATGCAAATCGACTTCGGCGCGGGCGACGCGCGCCTCAACGTCATGTCCCCGCATGTCACCGACGCGGCGAATGGATACGAGATTTTCAAGATTGGCCCAGAGCCGCTGAGACCAGCCTTGCGCTTCATCGGTGCGTTGTGCCGCCACGATCGCGCTCGCGCGCTGCGAAAATCTGTCGGCCAGCATGGTGCGCGTTGGCACGCCCGTATTTGCGTAATGCGAGAGGTCGGCCACTTCCGGCAATGTCGGCACGAGAGCTTTCAGCGCGCCGAGTTCGGGCGCGAAGGATTCCGCGCCGCCGCTGGCGCGCACGAGATCGGCAAGCGCAAGTACCGCCGCAGCACGGCGCATCACGCCCGCGGCGTCCTGGTTTTCAAGTTTACCGATGCGCGATTCGAGTGCCGCTTCGCCGCTCTTAAGTGCAAATGCGTCGAGGCGCGACGCCAAATCCGCCGGTGGGGCATTCTTCTCGAGCGATGCGGTGCGCGCCGCCAGTTTTCCGAGCGCATCGTTCAGTTGCTGCGTGCGGACGTTCAAATCGTTGCGAAGCTGCGCCAGCGATTGATCGGCCGGGCGCGTCGCTAGCGCAATGCCGGGCCGCGCTCCGGGAGGCACCTGTTCGAGTCTTCCGATACGATCGGACAGCACGGCAACGTCCGCCGTCGCTTTATCAAGACTGTTCTTGAGCGACGCGAGATCGATATCGTCGGCCTGCCCCGTCGCCTTTTCCATGGCGCCCAGCCGCGCTTCGTCTGCGTCGAGCCTGTTCTTGAGCGCTTCCAAATCGCGGCGCTCGTCCTGAAACGCCCCAGCAGCGGCCTTCGGCGCATGGCCGGTCGCGATCTGATCGACTCGTGTTTCAAGCGCCGCGAGCCGATCGCCTGCCACGGAGGTCTCGTTCGTGCCCTGCTGCCAGGGCCAGTAGACCGCGATCAGACCGCCGGAGGCGGCCGCGATGATGAGCAAAAAGAAGATGCCTAGCGCGCCTTCCGGCAAGTCGAACAGGCCGCGCCGCGCAGGCGCCGCGTTGCCGCTGGCGGCCAAGTCGGTATCCGCCTGCGGCACTGCGCTGAAGGGACGGTCACGTGAGGCGGAATCGGGATCGGTCATGAAAATCTCTCCTGGGGCTGCCATCCCAGGGCGGGCAGAATTAGGCGCGGCAAAGCTATAGGCGCGGACGCTGGGGCCAACAAGACGGGATTAGCCAAGGATCGCAAGTAAGGCCGTCTGGTCGGGCCTGCGCGCGATGCGGACGGCCTGAAAATTCAGCGGCGAAAGAGCGTTCGCCGCAGCGTGGCTGATGCACAGCGCCATCAAGCTGCGGCATCTGCCGGCCGCTCCGGCCTTAACCACACATTCGGAAAAAATCCGGGCGCTGCGCGGCGAGAACAGCAGCACGGCATCGAGCGCGCCCGCGTTCAACGCGTTCAAGACCTCCTGCGGCAGAGTGTTCACCGCGACGGCGTCATAGAGTTCGCATGTGCGAATATGGAAGCCTTGGGCACTGAGAGATTCGGCCAGTTGACCTTTCGTCTCGATGCCCGCGGCATGCAGCAATCCCCCCGCTGTCGGCTTCGCCCATTCGACGGTCGCGGCCGCGAGCGTGCGTGCATCGCCATCCGCGCTTTTCACCCTTGCGAATCCGGCGTCACGTGCAGCACGCGCGGTCTGGGCACCGACAGCAAACAGCGGAACATCCCGCCGCTTCGTGCGTCGCGCCAGCGCCTGCACGCCGTTCGAACTTGTCGCAAGGACGGCCTGGATGCCTTCAAGGGAGATTTCCGGTCCATCGAGAAATCGAATCTCGATCAGCGGCGCGACCAACGCCGTGTGACCGCATGCGACCAGTTTCGCCGCTGTCTCTTCGGCATCTTCTCTCGGCCGCGTGATGAGGACGCGCATGATCTATTGCGCGAGCCAGCGCGCGGCGCGCGGCTTGAGCTCAAGTCCCAACTCGCGGCCGGCGATCTCCGCCTCGGATACCGCGTCCGTACCAAGCACAACATCGAGTTCTGCCACGACGAAATCGCTGCCGTCCGGCGCGAGCACTTCGCCATGAAACACAAGCCTGCCTTTCTCGTAGGTTCCAAGACCTGCAATGGGGGTGCGGCAAGAGCCGTCGAGCGCCGATTGAAACGCGCGTTCGCAAGCGAGTGCTACGGTCGTTGCGTGGTCGTTCAACGGCGCGACTGCGGATGCGGCGCGCCCGTCATCGTTGCGGATTTCGATTCCAACTGCCCCCTGGGCCAGTGCCGGCAACCAATCTGCGGGCGACAGGAGCGACGTTGCACGCGCTTCGAGCCCCAACCGCTTCAGGCCCGCATAGGCCAACAGAATTGCATCGAGCGCTCCCGCATCGAGCTTCGCAAGCCTTGTATCGACATTGCCGCGCAGCAGGAGAACCTCGAGATCCGAGCGCGCGCGCATCACCTGCGCTTGACGGCGCACCGAGCTCGTCCCAATGCGCGCCCCTTTGGGCAGTTCCGCCAATGATTTCGCGCGATGCGAGAGAAATGCATCGCGCGGGTCTTCGCGCGGCAACAGCGCCGCGATGCCGAGCCTGTACGGGAAAATCGTGGGCACATCCTTCATGGAATGAACCGCCAGATCGATGCGGCCATCGAGCAGCGCGTCCTCCAGCTCTTTGGTGAAGAGGCCCTTGCCGCCCGCATCGGCAAGCGGGCGATCCTGGATGCGGTCGCCCGAAGTCGTGATCGTCACGACTTCGCAATCCACGCCGCCCCGGGACCGAAGTACCGTCTGCACCATCTCCGTCTGGACGCGGGCGAGTTTCGAACCGCGCGTGCCGATACGCAATTTCGGGAGAGATTGACTTTGCGGCATGAGGCGGTTCGGTCTAGAGGCTGTGTGAAGCTAGCACGATGGATCGATTGCGCGCATTCACTGTCCTTGGCCTCGAGACGAGCTGCGACGAAACGGCGGCCGCCGTCGTGCGCGGCACTGCGCCCGGCCCGGGCGAGATTCTGTCCAATGTCGTGTTGAGCCAGATCGATGCGCACCGACCCTATGGGGGCGTGGTGCCGGAGATCGCGGCACGCGCGCATGTCGAGGCTCTGGATGCGATCGTCGAACAGGCACTCGCGGAGGCGGGCGTCGAGCTTGCCGGTCTGGATGCCGTGGCGGCAACAGCCGGTCCCGGTCTCATAGGCGGCGTGATGGTGGGGTTGACCACGGCGAAGGCGCTTGCGCTCGCAGCCGACAAGCCTCTGATCGCGGTCAACCATCTCGAAGCGCACGCTCTGACGGCGCGGCTCACCAATGGCGCGCCATTCCCCTTTCTTTTGCTCCTGATATCGGGCGGCCATTGCCAGTTGCTGGCGGTCGAAGGCGTCGGACGGTTTCATCTCTACGGTTCGACCATCGACGATGCGGTCGGCGAAG
>JBEKLK010000103.1:0-10306 GCA_050010235.1 Rhizomicrobium sp. | reverse complement strand
GGAAGGCGATTTCGGCCCGTGGCGCGGCTTCGATTATGCGATCCACGCCATGCACATCACGAGTTTTCGCGGCAACCCCGCCGGCCATTACGGCCGCTGGATGCAGAAGAACCATCCGGAATGTTTCGATACCTCCGCGTCGCTTCTCAATGCGTCGCCCGGCGGCGACACCGGCGCGCCGGAGACCATGAACAATCCCGTGCCGCGCGCGTTCTATCACACCGATTGGCTGGCCGATCTCGCGGTCGAGTGGCTGAACAAGCTCGATCCCAACGAAGACTGGTTCCTGTGGCTCAGCTTTCCCGATCCGCATCATCCCTGGGATCCGCCGGCATCGGAAAACAAACGCTGCGACTGGCGCGATCTGCCGCTGCCGGAAGGTTATCCGGGAACGCCGGAAAAAATCCGCGACGTGCTGGCGCAAAAGCCCGCGCATTGGCTCGCCTATTACGACGGCACCTTCGCCAATATCGAAGGCGGCCCAATGAACTTCACGCCGCAGATGCTGAGCCACGATAACATTCGCGAGATCAACGCCAAGGTTCATGTGATGAACGAGCTGATCGATGATGCGGTCGGCCGCGTGATGGCGAAAGTGAAGGCGAAAGGCTGGGATGCCGACACCGATGTGATCTTCACGACAGATCACGGCGAGCTGCAGGGCGATTTCGGTTTCGTCTACAAGGGACCGTTCCATGTCGATGCGCTGATGCGGCTGCCCTTCATCTGGCGGCCTGCGCCGAGTGTGAAAGTAGCGCCGGCTGCCGTGGCGCAGCCGGTCGAGCAGGTCGATCTCGCGCCGACTTTCTGCGCCATCGCCGGCGTGGAGCCCGCGGCGTGGATGCAGGGCAAGGTGCTGCCGACATCCGAAGACAACACCCGCCAGCGCGCGATTTGCGAATGGGACAGCCAGTTTCCCGGCTACGGCTTCCATCTGCGTTCGATCTATCGCGACGGGTTCATGCTCACGCGCTACGAACCGTCGACGTCGACTCCGAACGGGCTGGAAGAAACCTGGCCGCAATTCGCCGCCATCACCTGCAAGGTGCGCTACGAGGGATCGGAAGGCGAGCTCTACGATCTGAAAAACGATCCGCGCCAATGGCAGAATTTGTGGTCCGATCCCAGGCACAAGTCGCTCAAAAGCGACCTGATTGCCGACCTCTACGACAATCTGCCGCCGGAACGCACACCGAAGCTCAAGGTCGAAGCGCCGGCGTGAGGGTTAAGAGCGACTCCATCCTCCGGGCACGCCACGCTTCGGTTTGTTCGGCCATGGCAATCACTTGCGCTTCGAAAACTCGGCAGAATCGCCATCGCCGCCGGATAGGCGACGATGGCGAATTGAAACGTCAAACGCCGTTCTGAACGTCCGGTCGCAGGGCTCTGTCGACCTGCATCAGTTCGACCGGCGCGCCGTTCACTTCGATGAAGGCAACGAGGACGCCGCGGCTCGGGCTGTTGGGTGCGATGAGGATTTTGTGGTCCGCGATCGCGGCTTCGAGGTCGTCCACTTCGAACGCGACATGGGCCACCGTCTTCACCAGTTCGGGATAGGTCGTGTCGTCCCAATAGCGCTGCCATTGGATGCCGAACGGGTTGTTCTTGTGATCGCTGACCGTGATTTTCAGGCGCGGCAGCGGAATTTCTCCCGCGAAGGAGTCTTTCGTGGGAATGCCGATATGATTGAACTTCATTGTGGTCTCCGGACCGGGCGCGACCACGCTGCAGCGCGGACAAATATCCGCCGCTCGCGCGTCGCGCATTGTGGATCGTCAGGCGAGCGGTGCTGTCGCACACGCTCGATCGGTCAACCGGCTGAAGCCTTCATGAAACGCCCCATGGTCTGAGGGTCAATGCCGGACGGTGCAATCGCATACGCGCTTTGTCAATCCGAAGCGCCCGCATAAGCGCGCGCACCGAATTGATCGGTGGATCGCGCACGCGCGCTGAACTAAGGTTCGCACCGCTCGAAAATCCCTGCCTGGCAGGATGAACGCCGCGGTAATGAACCTGTCATGACGAATATCGGAAAACTGGGTGTGGGCGCGCTTGTGCTCGTCGCGTTGGCGGCCGGCGCGGCATTGTCGGTGGGGCTCTTCACCGCCAAACCCGGCATCCATTCCGGCAATTGCGCCGAGGACAACGAGATCGCATCGTCCGAACGCGACGGTGTCGATAACGCCGCGATGGCGTTCGTGCGCACCGCCATGGGCTCCCATCCGGAAAACGCTTACGCCACGATGACGAACGAGGCGAAGACGTCCGTTTCCCGCGAAAAGTTCATTACTTTCCTCAAGCAGATGGTTCGAACCTCTGGTCCCTTCAGGAACACGCGGCTCCTCCACACCTATTTCATCCAGAACGGGGGAAACGGGCCGGACGCGCGCGCTATCTGCGGCAAGGTCGCGGGCGACGATTGGGTGTCGGTCCAGGTCAAGCCAAGTCTGCCGCAGGCGCATGTCGTCATTGCGTCTTCGACCGTCAACAACGATTGGGCCATCACGTTGTGGCTGCTGCCGGATGGCGACAGCTGGCAGGTCCAGTATTTCAACATGAGCATGTCCAGCATTGTGGGTCTCACGCCGGACATGTTGCTGGCGCGCGCGAGGCGGGAGCGCGAAGCGGGCCGCGCCTTCAATGCGGCCATGCTCTATGCCGGTGTGCAGGGGACGATCGATCGCGGGCCCGCATTCCGGCTCGGGGCCGGTCAGGCATTGCGCGCCGACCTGGAGAATTTCGCAGCACCGCCGGAGTTGTCCGGTGATCCGCCTTTCGACTGGAACATGAACGGCGTGGATTACAATGTCGGTCAGGTGACGATCATCGGCATCGCCGGAAAGCTGGGATTGGTGTTCATGCTTCCACAAGCGGTCTGGAGCAGCGATCCGGACGCCGATGCCGGGAACCGCGCGTTCATCAACGCTTTCATCGCGACACATCCGGATTATTCGAATGCGTTCGCTTTTCTCGTGGCCCGCGCGCTCAAGCCGGACAATTCCGGCGGCTTCGCAACAGTCTATGAAAACGGCAAGGGCTTCGATTAGCCCTACGGCGCCATTTTGGCATGGACTCCCAAACAAAAATCCGGGCACGAAATGACCGCACCCGGATTTTGGTTTTGTTCGCAGTCCTGGCTTACGGCGTATTCAGCAAGGTCCGGATTGCCAGGTTCTTCTCGCCCACATTGATCGTGCCGAGGCCGGTCGTGAAGTCGTAATAGGGAAGCGACGTATAAAGGCCGTCTGCGCCGGTCAGGACGTCGTGGAAGCCGTCTTCCAACTCCGTCAGTCCCTTGGGCGCGGTGGGAGCCGTTCCGAAGGCCGGGTAGCCGGCATAGAGGTTCGGCGGCGCGAACCCGGGCCTGTTTTTGTTGGCGCTCATGATTCGTGCCCAGGCGCCCACGGCCAGTGGAGACGAGAGGCTGGTGCCGCCCACATATTCGATCGCGCCGTTGACGTACACGATCGCGCCTGTGTTGGGATCGGCATCCATCGACACGTCGGGAATTGCGCGGAAGGTCGCCGGCACATTCGGATTGTTCGTCGGAACTACAGGCGATTGCCAGAAAGGCGAGCCTTCAAACTGGCTCACGCCACCGCCGCCCGCATACCAGGCAATCTCGCCCTTGTAGGTGCCGTCGGTGTTGGTCAACAAGGTCGTGCCGCCGACCGCCACGACATAGGTCGACGTTGCGGGATAGCCCACGAACGGCGCGCCCGCCGGAACGCCGTTGGGTGTGCCGACGGAGCAGAACGATCCCGTGTCGCCCGTCGAGGAGAACAGCGTCTGGCCCTGCGCGGCACCTTCGAGAAACACCTGATCGTCGGCCACCATCGTGCCGTCGAGATAGGGGAAGAATTCGCAGATCGAGAAGGACGCGTTGGCGATCGGTGCGAGATCGTCCGTCACCCAGCGATTGAACTCGAGTGCGGTATCCTGATCGCTCAGAGATGTCGTGGCATAAATGTAAAGCCTCGCCACGCTGCCGGCCATGCCGGTGGTGTATTGCGTGTCGAGATCCCACTCGTCCGCGCCGCTCACATCCGGGCTCCACACACGCCCACATGTTCGATTGTCACCGGCACCTGGGGAAGGCTCATCGCCGTCTCGAACGTGCGCAGATCGGTCACGGTGCCCGAAACATCGCCCTCCGCCATCACGGCGATGGTGGTTCGTGTCGCGGCCGGAATCTTGTTCACGTTGTAGGTCAACCAGTAGGTTGACGGGTCATAGCTGAAGCGCACGCATGTCGGCGAGGAGATGTCGCAAGGCGTTACGGGTTTTGCCGTCGCCGACACATTGTTGAGACCCAGAACCGACAGCACGATGCCCTGTAGCGTCGACGGAATCTGCGCGGGTTTGGTATTCACATACACCGTGGCGCCGTTCTGCTGGAACGAAGCGAGGCTGGTGTTGAAGGCGGCCGAAACCTGCGCGGCACTTCCCATGGCGCTGACAAACAGATGGTTCGGCGTGGTGGAGATATGACTGAAGCCCGATTTTCTGAGATATGTGGTGACGAGACCGACCGCCGCGTTGCCGGGTCCGTAGGTCGCGTTGAACTGCGCGGGCGTGAGAAACTTTCCGTAGGAAGACGATCCCGGCGTGTTCTGCGCCTGGACAAGGCTCTTCAAGGCGGACGCGTTCTGCATCTGCAGCGACAGCGTCACCTGCATCGAAGTTGCGGGATTGAGCGCGCCGAGCGGGATCGCGTTTATCAACGGAATCGCTTGAGTCGCGGTGGCGACCCATGGCGGGGCGGCATCCGCGGAAGCCAGTGGCGCAATGATGGCGAGCGAAAGCATTGCGCCCGAAAGAGCGCAGGCACGTACGTCGAATGACATGGGTCTATCCCCCGAATGGAATCGGAACTCACGTACAACGGAAGAAGGACGAAAATGTTTCCACCACTTAGCGAATATTTTTTTGACGTGGTTCGGTAGGCCGACTAACAAATGTCAGGGGGGCTTACAGGCCGTCGATCGAGATGGTTTGCCGTCTTTCGAGGAAGGATCGCTTGGCTCTCAACTGAGAAAGCTCCCGATTCGGGTTGTCGCCTTGAGCACGATAGAAAGCCGACAGGCGTGCCAAAAGCCCGAAACATCGAGGAAATCTGCCGTCACCGAGCTTCACTGGCTGCCTTGTGATTTGCCACTGACAAGCTGTCAGGGCTGTTATAGGCTTCGCCCAAAATAACAGGTGGGAGAACGTCAGATGGCATTGATCGTATATGGCGCCAATGTGTCGCCTTTCGTGCGCAAGGTGCGCATTGTGCTGGCCGAGAAGGGCATCGAGTACAAGCTCGAACCCGTCAATCCGTTTGCTCCGCCGCCGGATTTTCAAGCGATCAGTCCGCTCAAGCGCATTCCCGTGCTGCGCGACACCGACGTGCCGGAACCAAATACGCTTCCCGATTCCTCGGCCATCGCCGATTATCTCGAACACAAATTCCCCAAGCCCGCGCTTTATCCCAGCGATCCGTTTCAGCGCGCGCGTGCGATCTTCTATGAGGAATATGCCGACACGGTGCTGGGGCAAAGCGTCGGGCCCGGCGTGTTCTTCGAGCGCGTCGTCAAGAAGATGATGCGCCAGCAGACCGACGAAACGATCGTCGCCGCCACGCTCAGGGACAAGCTTCCGCCCCTGTTCGATTACCTGGAAAAGGACATCGGCACGAAGGCGTATTTCGTGGGCAGCACATTCGGCATCGCCGATATCTCGATGGGCACGATGTTCGTCAATTTCGAGCATGCCGGCGAAAAGGTCGACGCCGCGCGCTGGCCCAATCTCGCGCGCTATGTCGCCGCGATCCATGCGCGGCCGTCGTTCAAGGCGCTCATCGCCGAAGAGCGTCCGATCTGCGACCGCATGCGCGCGGCCTGAGGGCCCGCGCCTTGCTCCGCCCCGATCGCGTCGCGAACGCGCCAAACGCACAAGGCCGTCTCGGCTTCCTGCGCATCTTTGCCTATGTGTTGCCTGCGCTGCCTCTCGCCGCGCTCGGCATGCCCATCGTCGTCCACCTGCCGCAATATTACGCGTCGAAGGAGGTCGGTCTCGGCCTTGCCGTCACCGGCCTGATCTTCAGCGTCATGCGCATCTTCGACGTGGCGATCGATCCGATCACCGGCTATTGGAGCGATCGCTGGCGTACACCCTTCGGCCGGCGGAAGCCCTTGATCCTTATCGGCACGCCCATCCTCGCGCTGGGCATCTGGATGGTGTTCGTTCCGGGCGGGCATGTCGGCGTGCCCTATCTCTGCTTCTGGCTGTTCGTGATGTATCTCGGCTGGTCGATGACGGTGATCCCCCATCTCTCCTGGGGCGCGGAATTGTCGCCCGATTATCACGAGCGCAGCCGCGTTTATGGCTGGGTGCAGGTCTCCACGCTCGTCGGGTTCATCGGCGTTCTCGTGGTCCCCGCCATTCTCGAGCACGGCAAGGCGAGCCAGGCCGTGCAGGTCATGTCGATGGCGATCTTCGCCATTGCGCTTCTGGTGCCTTCGGTCGCGCTCTGTCTCGGCATCGTTCCGGAACCGCCGGTGAAGCTCAAAACCCATGCGCCGTTCCTGCCCACGCTGAGATTCCTGCTGAAGGAAGATGCGATCCGGCGCGTGATGGCGGTCGATCTCATCGAATCCCTCAATCAGGGCGCGCGCGGCGCCATGTTCTTTTTCTTCGCGCGGCTTGCGCTCAACCAGCCCAAATGGGCGGGAACGCTGCTGCTTATCTATTTCGTGTCGGGCGTGATTTTCATCCCGGGCTGGATCGCGCTGGCGCGAAAAGTCGGCAAGCATCGCGCGCTCGTCTGGTGCTACATTTACGGGATCGCGACGGGACCGCTGCTGTTCCTCGTCACGCCGGGGAAACTGCTTGAGGCCGTCGCCGTGTTCATCTTGACGGGCGTAAGTTATGGCGCACCGGCGTTTCTCCTTCGTGCCATGATGGCGGACATTTCCGATGTCGACACGGCCGAGCACGGCGCGGAGCGCGCGGGGTTGATGTATTCCTTCCTGTCGTTGACCAGCAAATTCGGTATCGGAGCGGCGGTGGGCATCACATTCCCGGTGCTCGCCTGGATGGGATTCGATCCGCAGCAACTGAATGCCCCGATTGCGATCGAGCACATGCGGCTGTTCTATATCCTTTTGCCTATCGCGCTGGCGGGCACCACGCTCTGGATCATGCTCGGCTACAAGCTCGACGAGGCGAAGCAGAAACGCCTGCGGGAGACGATCGATCGCGCCCGCGCGGCGTATCGCTCCGCCGACGACATCCTGCCGCCGGGCCTTCTCGACGGCGGCGCGGCACTGGCTTCCGATTCCGAAGCGGTCTCGCATGTCATCGGCGCGAGCGATTGAAGCGTGGGCGAAAGAAATTTTCACGCGGAGTGTCCAACAAATTCCCCTCCCCCTTGTGGGGAGGGTCAGGGTGGGGGAGAAGAGTCTTCGCGCGCGGACGCGCGCGGCCCCTCATCTTGCGCGCGACTAACGTCGCGCGCCGCTTCTCCCACAAGGGGAGAAGGAAAAAACTCCGCGTTCTCCGCGGCTCCGCGTGCTACAATTCTTTTAACCGAAACCGTTTGAAGGACCGCACCCATGATCGATCTCTACACCGCCGCCACGCCGAACGGCTGGAAGGCGTCCGTCACGCTCGAAGAACTGGCGATCCCCTATGAAGTCCATGCCATCGAGATGTCGAAGGGCATGCAGAAGGAACCTTGGTACCTCAAGATCAATCCGAACGGGCGCATCCCCGCCATCGTCGATCGCGACGAGGACAATTTCGCGGTATTCGAATCCGGCGCTCTGATGATCTATCTGGCCGAAAAGACGGGGAAGCTGCTGCCCACCGACCGCAAGGGCCGCAGCCTTGTCATCCAATGGCTGATGTTCCAGATGGGCGGCATCGGCCCGATGATGGGGCAGGCGAATGTGTTCTTTCGCTATTGGCCGGAAAAGCTTCAGCCGGTGATCGACCGCTACCAGAATGAATCGCGCCGCTTGTTCGAAGTTCTGAACGGCCGTCTTGCGGAGCATGAATATCTCGCGGGCGATTTCTCCCTCGCCGATATCGCCAATTGGTGCTGGGTGCGCACGCATCCCTGGTCCGGTGCGTCGGTCGAAGGGCTCACCCATCTGCAGCGCTGGATCGACACAATCTCCGAGCGTCCCGCAGTCCAGCGCGGCGTCAAGGTACCCGTAGATCTCGCGGCGTTGCGCAAAGGCGACGGCGAAGGCGCCAAGAAGATGGTCGAAGAAGCGCAGAAGATCGTGCAGCGGTGATTTTCTCACCCGCCCCTTGAGGGCGGGTCGAAAAATTCGAAGAATTTTTCGGGGCGGGGTAATGGCGATGCAGCACCCCGCCCCGAAATTCTCTTTTCGCTGCCGCTCAGAGATAATTTCGACCCGCCCTCAAGGGGCGGGTGAAAGAAATTTGAAACCGGTCACTTCGTCTTCTTCTTCCTCGCCGCATATTGATTGAGCGCTTCGACGAGGCCGGAGAACGCCACGGCGAAGTAGAGATAGCCGCGCGGGATGTGGAAATGGGCGGCATCGGCGATCAGCGCCATGCCGATCAGGAGCAGGAAGCTCAACGCGAGCATCTTGACGGTGGGGTGCTTGTTGACGAATTCCGCCACCGGGCCCGACGCCGCCAGCATCACGATCATGGCGATCACCACCGCCGCGATCATGATCGACAGATGTTCTGCCATCCCCACGGCCGTGACCACGGAATCGATCGAGAACACCAAATCGAATACCGCGATCTGGACGATCACCGCGAACAGCGAAGCCGCCGCCTTGCTGACGTGCTCGTCTTCGCCTTCGACCATGCCGTGAATCTCGCGCGTGCCTTTGGTGAGCAGGAACATCCCGCCGGCGCCGAAGATCAGGTCCCGCCACGAGAGGTCCACACCCCACAACGTGACCACCGGGGCCGACAGCGAAATGATCCACGCAATCGAGCTCAGCAGCGCCACGCGCATTAGAAGCGCGAGCGCCAGTCCGGTGCGCCGGGCGGCGGGCCGCTGCGCCGGCGCCAGCCGGTGCGAGGCAATCGACAGGAAAATGATGTTGTCGATGCCGAGCACGATCTCGAGCGCGGTCAGGGTTGCGAGACTGGCCCAGGCATGGGGGTCGGTCAGAAGTGCGAGCATGGGAGCCACGTTAAAACCAGCCTCGCGCGAGCGCAGGGAACCACAGCAGGACCACTTCGCGCGTGGCGAGAATGCCGACGCCCGCACCCACGAGAACGTCGCTTAGGAAATGCGAATTCAGCAACACGCGCGTCAACGAGAGATAGGCGGCGCAGGCAAACCACAGAAGGGCGAGCCAGGGCAGGGCGCCCGTCAGGATCGTGGCCACGCTGAAGATCGTCAGCGCATGGCCGGAGGGAAAGGAATCGTAAGTGAGGTCGAAACCCAGAGGGCGGAAGCCATAGAGCCCGAAGTCGAGTTCGTCGCGCGGGCGGCGGCGGCCGAGCAATATCTTCGTCGCATGCAAAATCACGCTGCCGGCCGCGAGGCTTGCAACAAACGCAAGCGCAGCCGTCCGGACAAGCTCGGTGTGCGCATTGCTTCCGAATTTCCAGGCGAACGCCCATGCTCCGGCATAGGCGACGACGGAGACGATCAGCCAATGCGAGCCCTTGGCCCAATCGGTCGTCTTGTGCACCAGGCGTTCGGTGCGCAGGTCGATCCCATCATGGATGAGATGCACCGCCCGCCGGTCGATGGCGAAGCATGCGGCGCCTCCGGCGAGCAATAAAAGTCCCAACCACAGCAGCATTGGGCCTGATTGCCGCGCCCGGACGCCCCTGTCAAACGGCGCCCGCGCGCCCGGCGGGGCTAGTGAGCCGCGCCTGCGCGGGCTAGAGTCCGCCCGACGCTATCCCAAACACGGGCCTTTCGGCCCCCCCTGGAGGAATTACGATGGATTTCGATTATTCGCCCAAACAGAAGGATTGGCTGAAGCGCGTCGGCGCTTTCTTCGAGCAGCACATCTATCCGGCGGAAGAGGTCTACAACGCCCAGATGGAAGAGGCGACGAAGAAGGGCAACCGCTGGATCGTGGTGCCCGTCGTCGAGGAGCTGAAAAAAAAGGCGAAGGCGCAAGGGCTGTGGAACATGTTCCTGCCGCACAGCGAGCATGGCCCGGGCCTCACCAATCTCGAATATGCGCCGCTGGCCGAAATGATGGGCCGCGTGGGCTTCGCGTCGGAATCGTTCAACTGTTCGGCGCCCGACACCGGCAATATGGAAGTGCTCGATCGTTACGGCAGCCCCCATCAGCAGGACCAGTGG
>JBEKLK010000102.1:0-10334 GCA_050010235.1 Rhizomicrobium sp. | reverse complement strand
GAAAATCGGCGGCTCCGGTCCATCGACCGTGACGAGAAGGTCGTCGATGCCCGCGCCCGCCACCGCCGCCATCAGATGCTCAATGACGCCGACGCTCGCGCCGGCACCGTCATCGATGACGGTGCCCAGCCGCGTTTCGCCCACTTTGTCGTAAAGGGCGGGGATTTCGCGGTGGCTGAGATCGCTGCGGCGAAAGACGATTCCCGTCCCGGCGGCGGCGGGGGCGAGCGTCATGCGGACGACGCGTCCGGCATGAAGCGCTACACCCTCGCTCGTGATCTCATGTGCGATCGTCCGCCGTGTCACCTGTTGCCTTCGAACCCCGTCAGTTCGTCTGCCGGCGCAGGAAAGCCGGAATCTCGAACTGGTCGTCCTTCTTGTGACCCGCGAACAGGTCGTCCGCCGTTTGCGGAGTCTGTGCCGCACGCTGCGGGTCCTGGGTGCTGCGGGTCATGACCTGGGCCGTTGCGCGCGGAGCTGCAGCAGCCCGCGGCGATTGCGCGGGTTCGACACGCTGCGGCTCGGGTTTTTTCTCGCCGCGACCGAAGAAACGTCCAATCCCGCGGCGCGGCGCTTCCGGTTCCGGCGCCGGGCGCATGGTCTGCGTCGGGCGGATCGAAACCGGAATGGGCGGCAGCGGCTCTTCGATCACGGGGGCTTGCGCATCGCCCAGGATCATCTCTTCGACCGGGGACAGCGGGGGAGCCACTTGCGCATTCAGCTCCTGCGCCAAAGTCTCCACCTGATTGTGCACCGCATTGGCCTGCGGCACGCGCGTTTCGGTTCTGGCGGGCAAGGGCTGCGCCTTCATGCGGGGACGCAGCGCCTCGACATTCTGCGGCATCCGCACCGTCCCTTCGGCCTCGATGCCGGTCGCAACCACGGAGACCCTGAGACGGCCCTCCATGTTTTCCAGGATCGTGCCGCCGAAAATGATGTTGGCGTCCGGATCGACTTCGGCGCGAACGCGGTTCGCCGCCTGATCGACTTCGAACAGCATCATGTCCGGGCCGCCCGTGATGTTGATGAGCACGCCACGGGCGCCCTTCATCGACACATCGTCCAGAAGCGGATTGGAGATGGCTGCTTCGGCCGCCTTCATCGCGCGGTCCTCGCCTTCGGCCTCGCCCGTGCCCATCATCGCTTTGCCCATCTCGGACATGACGGTCTTGATGTCGGCGAAGTCGAGATTGATCAGTCCCGGCATCATGATCAGGTCGGTCACGCCGCGCACGCCGCTGTGCAACACGTCGTCGGCCATCGCGAAGGCCTGCGAGAATGTCGTGCGGTCGTTGGCGACGCGGAACAGATTCTGGTTCGGAATGATGATCAGGGTATCGACATAGGCCTGCAGCTCTTCGATGCCCCGCTCGGCCACGCGCATGCGCTTGTCGCCTTCGAAAGCGAACGGCTTGGTGACCACGCCCACCGTCAGCACGCCCAGTTCGCGTACCGCGCGCGCGATGACGGGTGCAGCACCAGTACCCGTGCCGCCGCCCATGCCGGCGGTGATGAACACCATATGCGAACCAGAAATCTGCTCGAGGATTTCCTCCAGCGATTCTTCGGCGCCTGCGCGACCGACATCCGGTCTGGCGCCAGCGCCGAGGCCCTCGGTGATCTTCGTTCCCATCTGGATGCGGCGCTGCGCTTTCGATTGCGCGAGCGATTGTGCATCCGTATTCGCCACGACGAAGTCGACGCCTTCGAGCTTTGCCGCGATCATATTGTTGACGGCATTGCCGCCTGCGCCGCCCACGCCGAGCACGGTGATGCGCGGCTTCAACTCCTTCACCTCAGGCGCCCCTAATTTGATGCTCATTGTGCATACTCCTTGCCGTGTACTTTAGGCCCCGCGGTCACCCAAACTTTGTTCTTCCCGGCTTTCATATTCAGTACCCGCCTCACTTGCCGATGAGTCGGCGGAAAAATCCATTCTTCGGCCGGTCCGGCGGCCCCGATCCCAATTCGGGATTCAGCGCCTCGGGGGGCATGGTCGCCCCGGCCATCAAAAGTCCCAGCGCGGCCGCGTAATCGGGCCCCGCCGACGCGGCCGGAAGACCCGAAAACGTCTGGGGGCGGCCGAGCCGCACCTGCTTGTTCAACACCCGCTGCGCCAGCTCGCGCATTCCCGCCAGCTGGCAGGCGCCGCCCGTCAGGACGGCGCGGCGGCCGGCAGCGACATCGAAACCGCTGGCGCGCAGGCGCGTCAGGACTTCGGCAAAAATTTCTTCGAGCCGCGGCTGGATGATACGGGTCAGCATGGAGCGCGGGACTCTGACGGCATAGGCATCGCTGTCTTCGCCCATCTGCGGCACGGTGACGATATCGGTGCCGCTTTCGATGTCGCCCAGCGCCGCGCCGTAAAGCGTTTTCAACCGCTCGGCTGCGGAGACCGGCGCCGCCAGGGTGCGCGCGAGATCGGAGGTGACGAACGCCCCGCCCATCGGCACGACATCGGAATGGACCAGCGCGCCTTCCAGGAACACGGCGATCGAGGTCGTGCCGGCGCCCATGTCGATCACGGTCGCGCCCAACTGACTTTCGTCCGGGGTCAGGATCGACAGGCCGCTGGCATAAGGGGCGAACAGCGCGCCCGCCACATTCAGGTGGCAGCGTTCGACCGCAAGCTTGAGGTTCTGCAGCGGAGACGGCTTGACCGCCACCGCGTGCATGGTGACTCCCAGACGCTGGCAGAACATCCCGCTGGGGTCGCGCACACCGCGCGCTTCGTCGACGACATAAGACGTGGGGGCGGATTGAATCACTTCGAAACCGTCCAGCCGGCATTTGGCGCGGGCATCGGCAAGCAGAGCCAGCAAATGGCTGTCGCCAACGAGAGCGCCGTCGAGCGCGATCGCGGCGCGCGCCGTGACGCTGGTGGGTGCGCCGCATGTCACAGAGATCAGTACATTCTGGATTCGCGTATCGGCATGGTTTTCGGCCGCGGCCACCGCTTCGCGGATGGATTCCTCGGCCAGCTCGATGCTGGTGATGGTGCCCGCTTTGATGCCCTGGGATTCGCGCAAGGCCGCACCCAGGACCTTGAGGTTCCCCGGTTCGGCCCGGCCGATCAGGCAGATCACTTTGGACGACCCGATATCGAGGATCGTCACCAGCCCGGCGCGGAAGGCCGGCCGTTCGGCATTGCCGGTTCGCATGCGGATCGTCTCGCCCATCAGGTCGCGTTGCCTCGTGCCACCGGTTGCCTGTCTCCGTTCTTCAAGACGAAAAAGAAGTTGTCGCGCTGCCGCAAATCAATCTCAGAGATATCGCGCTCAAGCACGCCCTTGTCCACGATCAAATGCTCGAGCACATCCAGTTCCTTCGCCCAATTGTCCTCCGGCAACTGCACGACGACGCCGTCCTCGAGAATGAGGTCCCAGCGCCGCTCGGACATGCGCCGATAGGCGCGCACGCGCGCCGACACGGCCCGATGCTGGGCGACGGCGTCGACAAGTTCGGCGGACGCCAGCGGGGCGCCGTCGCCGATCAGGTAAGGCAATCGGGAAAATTCCGCGGGGTTGGCAAGCGTGATGACCCGGCCGGAGCGTTCGATCACATAAACCCCATTGGCCGCCTGCCACAGGGCAAAAGGCAGCTTCTCGACAAGGCTGACGGAAATCGAGTCCGGGTATTGCCGGCTCACTTCCGCGTCCGCCACCCAATCGAGCGCCAGCAATCTGCGACGCGCGCCCTGGACGTCGGCGGCGAAAATCGATTGCCCCGGCTCGAAGCCGAGCGCGTTGATGATCATCTGCGGCTGGGTGCGATGATTGCCGGCCAGATGCACCGCCCGAATGCCGAAGCCCGCATCGGCAACGACGGAGGATACGGCGTTTTGCCCGGCCGTGACCGCAGCATGGACCTTTCCGCCGGCGAACAATGCGGCAATTCCCGTCAGCAGCAGCAATGCGACGGTCAGCGCGAGCATGGGGCGGCGGAAGGTGAGCCGCCGTTTCACTTCGCGAAAGAACCGGGAAAACGGATCGTTGCGGAAACGCATGCGCTTGCCGAAGGCGGGACGCTCCGGCGCCACCCGAACCGCGGCCACGCCGCGCCTGCCCGATCGCTTGGCGGCGTTGCGCCGCGGTTTGCGCTCCGCTTTCACCGATCGCATGACGCGTCCTCCAGAATCCAGCGCACGAGCTTGCGGAAATCCATCCCGGCATATTGCGCCTGCTCGGGAACCAACGATGTGGGTGTCATGCCGGGCTGCGTGTTCACTTCGAGCAGAATGAGGCGATGCTTCGCTTTGGTGTCGTCGAAGCGGAAATCCGTCCGGCTCACACCCCGGCAGCCAAGTGCGGCATGCGCGCGCTCCGCGAGACGCATCGCTTCTTCGGCCGCTGCCGGCGATATCTTCGCCGGCAGCACGTGCATCGAGCCGCCTTCGGAATATTTCGCTTCGTAATCGTAGAAATCCGTCTTGGGCACGATTTCGGTAACGCCGAGCGCCTTGTTGCCCATCACCGCGACGGTCAGCTCGCGGCCCGGCACGAATTCCTCGACCATCACCGCGTCGCTCAACGTCCAGGTATCGCTGCCCAGTTCGCCCGGGGGGCGGTTGTCGCCCTTTCGGATGATGAACACGCCCACGCTGGAGCCCTCGTTCACGGGCTTCACGACATAAGGCGGCTCCATCAGATGGTTGAGGCCGGCGTCGTGGCGATCGGCGACGATGCTTTGCACGACCGGCAATCCCGCCGCGCGGAACACATCCTTGGTGCGTTGCTTGTGCATCGCGAGCGCCGATGCAAGCACGCCCGAATGCGTATAGGGGATGCGCATCAGTTCCAGCAGGCCTTGCACGCAACCGTCCTCGCCCCAGCGGCCGTGGAGCGCATTGAATACGGCATCGGGTTTTTCCGCTTCGAGCCGCGCGGGCAGATCGTCGGACGCGTCGATTTCGACCGTATCGAAGCCTTCGTCGCGCAACGCGTTCGCGCAGGCGCGTCCCGAAACAAGGCTCACTTCGCGCTCGGAGGAGCGTCCGCCCAGCAACACGGCCACCTTCTTGAACGCCGTCATGGCCCGCCCACCCGTTTGATCTCCCATTCGAGTTCGACGCCGAATTTGGCCTTCACCCGCGCGCGCACGTCTTCGCCCAGCGCTTCGATGTCGCCGGCCGTCGCGTCGCCCGTATTGATGAGGAAATTGCAGTGCTTTTCGGAAACCTGCGCCGCGCCATACAGGAGGCCGCGGCAACCCGCTTCGTCGATCAGCTGCCAGGCCTTGCGGCCGCCCGATTGAACGGGATCGGGATTCTTGAAGGTCGATCCTCCCGTGCGCGACTTGACCGGCTGCGATGCTTCGCGCTGTTCGACCAGAGCGTTCATCCGCTCGCGTATCCGGACCGGATCGTCCGTCGTTCCTTCGAAGATGGCTTCGACGAAAACAAGCTCGTCGGCCGCACGCGCTTTACGATAGACAAATCCCATATCGTCGGCCGTCAGCACGATTTTGCGGCCTCGCGCGTCGATGGCCATCGCCTCGACAAAAATGTCCTTGATCTCGCGACCATAGCAGCCCGCGTTCATGCGCAGCGCGCCGCCGATCGTGCCGGGCACGCCGCGCAGGAATTCGAGGCCCGCGAGGCCCGCATCTGCTGCCGCGCGCGCCACTGCGGAATCGAGCGCCGCTGCGCCGGCCCGGATGCGTGCGCCTTCGGCAGAGACGCGGCCGAAACCGCCAGGCAGGCGGATCACGACACCCGGTATACCACCATCGCGCACGAGAAGATTCGAGCCCACGCCGATCACCGTGACGGGAACGGCGGCGGATTTGTTGGCGAGAAACGCGCAAAGATCGTCCGCATCGGCGGGACGAAACAGGATTTCCGCCGGACCGGCCGCGCGGAACCAGACGAGGTCCTTGAGCGCCGCGTTCTCCGTGTAGGTGCCGCGCACCTGGGGCAGTGCGTCCCGGAAGCGGATCGACATCACGCGCGCGCCTCCCGGTCTATCAGTGCGGTTTCGAGACCGGCCGCCCATTGCGTGATCGAACCCGCGCCGAGACAGACAATCGCGCCGCCGGGTTTCGCGAGATCGGCCACCAGCGCCGGAAGATCGTCCGCGCCGTCGATGACGAACACGCTGCGATGGCCATGCGCACGCAACGCATCGGCGTAGCTGTCGCGGTCGAAGCCGGGGATCGGCTGCTCGCCCGCGGGATAGACCGGCGCAATGATCGCCGCATCCGCATCGTTGAGGCAGGTGCAGAATTGCTCGAAGGTGTCTCGCAACCGCGTGTAGCGATGGGGCTGCACGATGGCGACGATCGGACCGGAATAGGCCTGCCGTGCTGCCTTCAACGCGGCGGCCATCTTGAACGGATTGTGGCCGTAATCGTCGATGATCGCCGCCCCGTTCCATTCGCCGACGCGCGTGAAGCGCCGGTTGACGCCGCCGAATTTGCCGAGCGCCGTGCGGATCGTGTCCATGCCGATGCCCAGTTCGCGGGCGACCGTGATGGCAGCCAGCGCGTTCAGGACGTTGTGTTCGCCGGGCATGGGCAGGCGCAGTGCATCGAGGCGCGTTTCCGTTCCCTTGCGGCGGTCGGCGAGGATCACGTCGAAATGCGATGCGCCTTCGGAAAAACTCAGATTGGCCGCGCGCACATCGGCCTGTGGGCTGAAGCCATAAGTGACGAGCCGGCGGTCTTCCACCCGCCCCACCATCGCCTGTACTTCCGGATGGTCGAGGCACAGCACGGCAAAGCCATAGAACGGAATGTTCTCCACGAAGCGCTGGAACGCCTCGCGCATGCGGTCGAAGGTGCCGTAATAATCGAGGTGATCGGGATCGACATTGGTGACCACCGCCACGGTCGCCGGCAATCGCAGGAACGTGCCGTCGCTTTCGTCGGCCTCGACGACGACCCATTCCCCTGCGCCCAGCCGTGCATTGGTGCCGTACGCATTGATGATGCCGCCATTGACCACCGTGGGATCGAGGCCGCCCGCATCGAGCAGCGCCGCGATCAGGGTCGTGGTCGTGGTCTTGCCGTTGGTGCCCGCGATCGCGATGCAGTTCTTGAGACGCATGATCTCGGCCAGCATCTCCGCCCGGCGGACCAAAGGCAGATTGCGCAGCCGCGCCGCTTCGAATTCCGCATTGCCCGCTTTCACCGCGGAGGAATAGACGACGACGACCGCATCCTTGAGGTTGTCGGCGTCATGGCCGACCGTGATGCGAATGCCGAGCTTCTTGAGACGCTTCACATTCGCACTATCGGCCACGTCGGAGCCCTGAACCTTGTAGCCCAGATTGTGCATGATCTCGGCGATACCGCTCATGCCGATGCCGCCGATGCCGATGAAATGAATCGTGCCGATATCGAACGGCACGCGCGTGGGAGAGGGGCGCTGCGCCATCATGCCCTCCCTTCGCCGATACGATCCACGAGATCGGCGAGACGCAGGGCTGCATCGGGCTTGGCGAGCGCATGCGCGGCTGCAGCACGGCGTGCGAGATCGTCCGGCGATGCGAACGCGGCCTGCAGCATGTCCGCGAGTTTCGCAGGCGTCAGTTCGCTCTGGGCGACGCGCCAGCCCGCGCCCGCTTCTGCCAGCACGTCGGCATTGGGGGTCTGGTTGTCGTCCAGCGCGTGCGGCAGCGGCACGAGGATCGCAGGCCGGCCGATCACCATCAATTCGGCAACGGTGCCTGCGCCCGAGCGGCCGATGACGAGATGCGCCTTCGCCATGCGCGCCGGCAGGTCGGTGAAGAACGATTCCAGTTCGGCTTTCACGCCTGCGCCGGCGTAAGTCGCGCGCACCTGTTCCAGGTCTTCCGGACGGCATTGCTGCACGATATCGAGTCGCGACTTGAGCGCCGTCGGCAGCGATGCGATGGCCGCGGGCACGATCTCGCTCAAGGCGTGCGCACCCTGGCTACCGCCGAATACCAGCAATCGGAGCGGACCTGTGGCCGTCGGCGTGTCGTAAGGCGCGCCATTGAGCGCCACGACTTCCGGACGCACGGGGTTTCCCGTGTAGACGACCTTGGACAGGTCCTTCGGCAGAAAGCGCTTGAGCGGAAGACCGCCCGCAATCGCGCGGACGTAATTCGCGACCAACCGATTGGCACGTCCCAGCACCGCGTCCGGCGCCACGATCAAGGTGGGCAATCGCGCGAGGCAGGCCGCGACCATCACCGGCAGGCTGGGATAGCCGCCGAAGCCCACCACGGCCGCCGGTTTGGCGTGCAGCAATTTGGCGAGCGCGACCACGACACCGGCCATGATCTCGAACGGAGCCGTCATCAGGCGCAGGCTGGAGCGGTCGGAGAAGGCAGCGGCCGGTACGATCTCGATGGCGGCGCCCGGGAAGAACGTCGGATAGCGCGTGCCGCGCGCATCCGTCATCACAATGATCTTGCGGCCGCGGCGCGTCAGTTCGGCCGCCAGCGCCTGCGCCGGAAACAGATGGCCGCCCGAACCGCCGGCCGAGAGCACGATCGTCGTCATGATGCGGGTGCCTCCCGCAGGAAGCCGAAGAACGAATAATCCCGCTCGCCCACTTTCGGGCGCGGCCGCGTGACGGCCAGCGCGAGGCCCATGGTCAGCGCCACGGCGAACAGCGAGGAGCCGCCATAGGAAATGAATGGAAGGGTCATGCCCTTCGCGGGCAACAGGCTGATGGCCACGCCCATATTGATGAAGGCCTGCAGCGCCACGACGATTGCGAGACCCGCACCGGCCAGAGCGGAAAACGAATCCCGCGCACGGGAGGCGCGCATCAGGAGCCGCACGCTGAGCACGCAGAAAAGCAGCGCAATCGCGCCGCACAGGACGAGGCCGAATTCTTCGCCTGCGACGGCGAAGATGAAATCGGAATGCGCGTCGGGGATATGATATTTGATCGTGCCCGCGCCCGGGCCCACGCCGGCAAGCCCGCCGCGCTCGAACGCCTTCAGCGCCAATCCCGTCTGATAGCCCTCATGGCTCGAGCCGAAAAACTGATCGATGCGATGGCGCACATGTTCGGAGAAATAATAGGCGACGACGCCGAGCCCGGCGCTGCCACCGGCCAGCGCGCCGATCCACACGAACGAGACGCCGTTGAAAAACAGCAACGCGCCCCACAACGCGAGCAAAAGACCCGTCTGACCGACATCGGGCTGCAGCGGCAGAATGATGAGCGCCGGAAGGATCAGCAGAAACGTGACGATTTCCTTCGGCACGATCATCTTCGCCTTGTCGGCCAGGATCGACGCGGCCAGCACGGCAAAGCCCGGCTTCAGGAATTCCGAAGGCTGCAGCGTCATCCAGCCGAAATCGATCCAGCGCTTGGCGCCCAGCACTTCGCTGCCGGTGAAAAGCACAAGCGCAGAGCCGATCACGGCCAGCGCATAGACGACGGCCGAGGAAATCTTGATGGCGCGCAGCGACATCACCGAGGCGCAGGCCAGGATGATGGCCGCGACGGCGGCAAATCCAACCTGCTTCGCGGCATAGCGGAAATCGCCCGCGGTGAACGGCCCTCCCGTCGCGGCCGGACTCGCGGCAAAGGCAAGGATAAGCCCGATCGTGATAAGGGCCAGCATGGCGAACAACGCGACCCGGTCGATCGTCCACCACCACGCGGCAAAGCCGCTTTTGTCCGCGCGCGACAGCGTCATGACGCCTCCCGCACGGGATGCGCGGCAAGCCCGGCGACAAGCGCGCGAAACGCCTCGCCGCGCGCCTCGAAATCGCGGAACTGATCGAAAGAGGCGCAAGCCGGCGACAACAGCACGACAGGCGCCGGAACCGAAGACGCGCGGGCATCTTCGAATGCGGACGCGGCTGCGTGATCGAGCGTTTCCGAAATGTGATGCGGGACGCGGTCGCCCAAGGTGCGCGCAAATTCCTGCGCCGCTTCGCCGATCAGATAGGCCTTGCGGATGCGTCCGAACAGCGGTGCGAGGCTTTCGATGCCGCCCTCTTTCGGCTTGCCGCCGGCGATCCAGAAGATATCGGTAAAGCAGACGAGCGCCCGCTCGGCGGCGTCGGCATTGGTTGCCTTGGAATCGTTGACGAAGCGCACCTTGCCGATGCGGCCGACATCTTCCATGCGATGGGCGAGACCCGGGAAATCGGCAATGGCCGCGGCGATGGCGCGCGAATCCTTCACGAAGGGTCGTGTCGCAGCGTAGGCCAGCGCCGCATTCTGCCAATTGTGCGCGCCGGGCAGATGCGCCGCCGCCGAAAGGTCCATCACTTTCGAGGCGCGCGAACCCCAGGCGTCGTAGAGCACGCCGTCGACCGCAAAGACGCCGCGCCCCAGCACCTTGCCGATGGAAACGGGGATTGCCTCCGCGCCGCCATTCGAAGACAGGCGCGTGTGAATG
>JBEKLK010000101.1:0-10379 GCA_050010235.1 Rhizomicrobium sp. | reverse complement strand
TGACTTATCCGTTCAGCAGAGGATCGAGCTTGCCGTCCTGCTCCAGCGCATAGAGTTCGTCGCAGCCGCCGACATGGGTCTCGCCCACGAATATCTGGGGGACGGTTTGCCGGCCGCCCGATTTCGCTTCCATTTCGTTGCGGGCGTCGCCGTCCATGAACACGTCGATCTCGTCGAACGCCGCGCCCTTCTTTTTCAGGAGCGACTTCGCCCGCACGCAATAGGGGCAAATCGGGGTCGTATAGATTTTGACGCGCGCCATGATCTTCGAGTTCCAGCCCCGTCCCTACTTATATAAGGCTTGCCATCGGACGGACAACGCGCGCCAGCGTGAGGACGAGCACCTTTGTGGCCCCGGCCCGCTTGAGCGCCCGCGCGCAGGCATCGATCGTGGCGCCGGTGGTGAACACGTCGTCGATTAGGAGAACGGCTTTGCCCCGAAGTGCGGCCGCATTCTCCGGCGACACGCGAAAGGCGCCGCGCACGTTGCGGCGCCGGGCCTTGGCCGAGGGCATCTCGCCCTGGCTGGCGGTTGCGCGAATGCGGCGCAGCACCAGCGGGTCGGCCGGCTTGGCGGTCAGTTTCGCGAGCCGCTGCGCCAGGATCGCCGACTGGTTGTAGCGCCGCCGCCAAAGCCGGCGCGGATGCAGCGGAACCGGGACGATCAGATCGGCTTCCGCCAGCAGTTCCCGGCCCGAGCGGTCGAGCCAGCGGCTGAAGGCCGGCGCCAGATCGAGCCGGTCGGCCCGCTTGAGGGCCAGGATCAGTTTCTTGCTGCCCTCGTCGTAGCGCATGACGGACCGGGCGCGGGCGAAAGCCGGCGGGTTGGCATGACAAGCGCTGCATAGCGTGCCGGGACCCGGATCGATTTCGAACGGATAGCCGCAGCATTCGCAGGTCGGGCCATCCAGGAAGCCGATGGTTCCCCAACAGGCGGCGCACAGTGAATGGGCTTCGAATACGGGGGCGCGGCAACCGACGCAAAGCGGCGGGAAAAGCAGATTGAGCGCGCCTGCCCCTGCCCGGCGCAAGCCCTGCGCGAAGCTTCGCCCGTCCCCTTTGGTCCCGCTCTCGAACAGCGTCGTCATCCCGCCTACTCTATCCCATGACGATTTTTTCCGCGACCGCATGAGCGCGCCCATCATCTTCGATTCCCGTGCCTATGCGATGCGGCGCGCCCGCGCGGCGCGGCGCAGCCCAGAGAGCTTTCTCGTGGCGGATGTGGCCGAAAATCTTTCCGAACGTCTCGGCGCGGTGAAGCGCGCATTCGCACATGCGTTGGATCTCAGCTCGCGCGACGCGGCTTTTCGAATCCTGCAACGACACGCCGCCGAGTGGACCCGGACGCCTGTCTCGGCCCAGGACGTTGCATTGCAGTTTGCGGACGGCGCATTCGACCTGGTCACGAGCGTGCTGTCGCTGCATGCGGTGAACGATCTGCCCGGCGCGCTGAGCGAAATCCGCCGCGTGCTGAAGCCCGACGGGCTTCTTCTCGCCGCATTGTTCGGCGGCGGAACACTGGGCGAGCTGCGTCGCGCGTTTGCCGCAGGCGAAAGCGAAACCACCGGCGGAGTGAGCCCGAGGATCGCACCCTTCGCGGATGTGCGCGATCTGGGCGGCCTGCTGCAGCGCGCGGGTTTTGCGCTTCCTGTCGCCGATGTGGAGCGCATCGGCGTCGCCTACAGCGAATTCTCCACCCTGGTGAACGATCTGCGCGGCCTGGGCGAAACGAACGCACTCGCCGAACGCAGCCGAAAATTCCTCGGTCGCGACACGCTGGCTGCAACGCTCGCGCACTACTCCGCTGCCGACGCAGACGAATCCGGGAGGCTGCGCGCAACCTTCGAGGTGATGACGCTGACAGCGTGGGCGCCCCACGAGAGCCAGCAAAAACCGCTGGCCCCCGGCAGCGCAAAATCGCGCCTTGCCGATGCTCTGGGCGCAAAAGAAGAATCTGCGGGCGAGTCTGCGCCGATTGTGCGGAGGCCCTGAACGAACTCCTCGCGCGTCGGCGGGCCTTTCGCTTCGGCCCGTCAGGGAAACGAACAATGCTCGAGCACGTCTTGACATAGATTACTCTGTGTAATAGAGTTATCTGCATGAACCAAGGAGCACCCGCCATGACTCTCTCCCGCGACGAAGCCGCAGGCGCCCTGCGCGATATTTCGAAGACCGAGAAACGGAGCTCGACGCTGTTCGGCTACCGCTTCGGAGCGCCGCATCTGTTCCTTTGGGGCGTCATCTGGATCGTTGCTTACGGCGCCAGCTATTTCCGGCCGCACTGGACGCTGGTTTGGCCCGTTCTCGCCATCGCCGGCATGATCGGCAGTTTCTGGATCGCCTGGCGGATGAAGGCCGGTCGCGCCGACAGCTTCGGCTGGCGTTATGGCGGCATGGCGCTTTCCGTCGTCCTGTTTGTCAGTGCGATCTTTGCGATCATGCCACCACACAGCGACGCGCAGGTCGCCGGCTTCTTTCCGATCCTCGTCGCGCTGTTTTATATGCTGATCGGCGTGTGGACCGGCGGAGCGCGCATGATCGTCCTCGGTCTTGCGATGGGTGCGCT
This sequence comes from Rhizomicrobium sp., assembly GCA_050010235.1. Taxonomy (GTDB): domain Bacteria; phylum Pseudomonadota; class Alphaproteobacteria; order Micropepsales; family Micropepsaceae; genus Rhizomicrobium. The sequence continues at coordinate 7,813 of JBEKLK010000101.1, read as the reverse complement.
GACGCTGTTCGCCTTTTTCAACCTCACGCCTTATCTCGCGCTATGGATGGCGGTTGTGGGCGGCGGCGGGTTGATCCTGGGCGGCTTTTGGCTGCGGAGCGCGTGATGGATCAGCCCAACGCGATCATCCATCAGCCCGTGCGCCTCAAGATCATGGCGGCGCTACGCGCGTTGCCCTCGGGAGAGCAACTCGAATTCGTGCGGCTCAAGGCCATCGTCGGCGCCACGGAAGGCAATCTTGGCGCGCATATCGCGACCTTGGAAGAAGCAGGCTACGCATCGGTCGAAAAGGATTTCGTCGGCAAGCGGCCGCGCACGCGCGTCGCGCTGACGAAGGAAGGGCGCCGCGCTTTCGAAGATTACGTGGCAGACCTGCGCGCCATCATCGACGCGACGCGCACGGAGTAGCACCCGCTGGACGGGCATGGGAACACTGCTAGAGTTGCGGCATCGAAGGGGGAACCAACCGTGCTCCGCAGAATTCTCGCTCTCATTGCCGTACTCGTCGCCGCGCCCGCGTCGGCGCAAACGCCTGTCGATCAACTCGCCAAGCCCCCTGCCGACGCGAAAGTGTGGTCCTTTACCGATCCCGGCGGCACGCGTCACGGCCAGCTCTCGCTGTGGACGGATGGGAGCGGCACGCATTGGTCGCGCTTCAGCCTGAACCTGCGAGGCTTCGTTAGCGAGGTCGACGAGCAGAATCGTTTCGCGCCGGACGGTACGCTCGAATCCCTCATCGTGCGCGGCAGCACGCCGTCGGGAGACGCGGCCGAAACCTATACGGTGAAAGACGGCGTCTACAGCTATACGAGCCCGGTCGATCACGGCACGGGGCCCGCGAAACCCAATCTCGAATATGTCGCGTTCGGCGGCACCTACGATTCATTCCTCTTCATCATCGATGCGATGTTGAAATCGCCGACCCATACCGTCGATCTGCTTCCGTCGGGTCAGGGAAAGATCGAGCCCCTCACCACGCTCGAAGTCTCCAACGGTACGGAAAAGAAAACGCTCACGGCCTATGCCGCCACGGGCTTCGGGCTTTCGCCGTTTCCCATCTGGATGGACGGCGACAAATTTTTCGCCGCCGTGCCCGGTCTTCTTCCCGTAGGCTGGGAGCAGGTCAATGCCGCCTTGAGCAAGGCGCAGGACGAGGCTCTCGCGAAACTCGCGCCGGCGCTGGCGGCAAAGATCGCGAAGACTCCGCCGGGCCCGGTCGTTTTCCGGAACGTCAAACTTTACGATTCCGATGCGCGCAATTTCCGCGCGGCGCAAACCGTCGTGGTCGAGAACGGCCGCATCGCCGCCGTCGGACCGGTGGCGAAAGTGAAGGCGCCGGCAAATGCGCAAATCATCGACGGCACAGGCAAGACGCTGATCCCCGGCCTCTGGGATAGTCACCAGCATTACGGCGACGATTCCACCGGACCGCTGCTCCTCTCGTCCGGCATTACCAGCGTGCGCGATCCCGGCAATTTTCCGGTGGAGTCGACGGCGCGGAAAAAGCGCATCGACGACGGCGTGCTTCTCGGCGCGCGCATCGTACCGTCATTGCTGATCGACGGGGCCGGGCCTTACGCGGCGCAGGTGGGCGTCATCGCACATTCGCTGGACGAAGCGCTGGCCGATGTGCATCGCGCGAAGGATGAAGGCTATTTCGCCATCAAGATTTACGGCTCCATCGATCCCACCTGGGTCAAGCCGATGGCCACACTCGCCCACCAGCTCGGCCTGCATGTCCACGGCCACATTCCCCACGGCATGCGGCCGCTCGACGCGGTTCGCGCGGGCTATGACGAGATCACCCATATCTACTTCGTGATGATGCAGGCGATGCCCGACGATGTCGTGCAGAAGTCCAATACGGATGCGCGCATCATGGGCACGGCGAAATATGCGGCCGACGTCGATCTGCATTCGAAGGCCATGACGGCCTATCTGGATGAGCTGGCGCGGCGCCACATCGTCGTCGATCCCACGCTCGTCGTCATCGAATCGTCCCTGGTGCCCGACAACGGCAGTTTTCCGCCTGCCGACGCGCCTTACGCCGAGACGCTGCCGTCGCAATTCGCGCGCGGCTTCCTGTCGAGCGCCATGGCGCCGACACCGGATGTGTCGCGCGCGCGGATGCGGGCCAGCTTCGCCAAGCTCGTGGCGCTGGTGGGCGAGATGCACAGGCGGCATATCACCATTCTCGCCGGCACGGACGGCCCGGGCTTCGAGCTGATCCACGAGTTGGAGCTCTATGTGCAAGCCGGCATGACCCCGGCGGAGGCGCTGGCAACCGCGACGATCGATCCCGCCAAGGTGTTCAAGGTGGCAAGCCAGACGGGATCCCTCGCCAAAGGCAAGCTCGCGGAACTGGCGCTGATCGACGGCGACCCGTCGAAGAACATCGGCGATCTGCGTCAGGTCGAACTCGTCATGCGCGACGGCAAGATGATGGACGCGCAGGCGCTGAGGGATTCTCTGGGCATTTCCGGCCCGCCGAAGAGATAGCCGAGGCCAAATTTACCAATCCCGCTCGCATTTCCGCTCGGACATAGCCGATGTGCACGCGCGACATCTTGAAATATTTGATATTTTTTCAACACCGGCTACGCTGAGCGAATGGCCCGCCAGAAGCCGTTCTTGATAAGATCCGAAGCCCAGCTCGAGGCCCTGTCGTCGTCCGCACGGCTGGAATTGTCCGATCTGCTGTCCGAAATCGGGGCTGCGTCCGTCGCGGAGCTTGCAGCCATACTCGGGCGGGCGCCGGACGGGCTTTATTACCATCTTCGCATTCTCGAAAAGGCCGGGTTGGTGACCAGCGAGCAACGCCGGCCACGCGGCCGGAAAACCGAGATCGTCTATCGCTCCATTGCCCGACGCGTGGCGATCGATATCGAGGCAATGAGACGAACCGGCAACAAGACGTTGTGCGCAATTGTCGGATCGATGTTGCGGCTCGGCGCGCGAGACTATCGGCGCGCATTTGGTCACCAGGAAACCGTGTTGGCCGGGCCACGCCGCGAACTCATGGTTCGGCGGAAAACCGCATGGCTCAAGCCCGCGCAAGTGGGTGCGATGATCAATTCGATCGAGCGGCTGGATCGCGGCATGTCCGGCTCGCCCAAGACCGGCCGGCTCTACGCGATCACGGTCCTTTTTACGCCTCTCAGGACGTCCTCGCGCGGGCGCAAAAAACCGACCCAACGAAAGGTGTCAAAATGAGCAACAAGTTTATCCTCTGCGCAGCCTCTTTGCTCTGGATCGTCGCGCCCCTTGGCCACGCCGATGCCGGCACGGCCCGCGACAGCCGATGTCCCGATGCCGCTTATGTGACGCTGGAAGCCGGAAAAATCGTTGCCGCGGATTGGGTGGAATATCGTCCGGGTGAGGTCCATACGGTCGACATTCTCACGCAGTCGCGTGTCGTCGATGCGACGATCAAACTTCGACCGGACCAGACCGCCGTGCACAGCTCTGTCGTATTGTCGCTCGCAGGACAGCCACCCGACCCACCGAAACAAAGAGACCTGGGAGCCGGCGCCGTCTATTGGTCGGATTTCATCATGAGTTCGGTCGCGCAGGCCGTGGCCCGTGCCGTCGTCCTGAATGAGGATCGCGCAGAGATCCCGGCAGCATCGCTCTTCATCGACACGCGAGGCAACATCCTCGTCGAACGCATCGATGCGACCGACTGGAAAGTGACCTTTCACAACAAACGCTACCTGGTGCTCACCGATACTCGGGGGTGCATGCTGGCTGCCACGCTTCCCGACTACGGCGTTACGATCGAGCGACGGTTTGATTTTCCGCGCAGCGCTTACCCGTTGTGGCCGGCTTACGGCCCGCCGCCGGATCATGCCTATTCGGCGCAAGATGTGACGATCGCAACCGCGGGACACACACTTGCGGGAACTCTGACGCTCCCGCCCATGGATAAACTGATGCCCGCCGCGATCCTGATCACGGGTCTCAGCCCCAGCGAACGCAACAATGGAACTCCGCCATGGATGCCGTTCCGCGACATTGCAGATTCTTTGACCCGCGCCGGGATTGCTGTCCTGAGAGTCGACGACATCGGCATCGGCCAATCGACCGGCGATCACACACCCTCCACGACGTTCGACGAGGCCAATGACGTGCGGGCGGAAATCGCCTGGCTTCGCGCGCAGCCGAATATCGATCCGAAGCGCATCCTATTGGTGGGTTACAGCGAAGGCGGGCTCATCGCTCCGATGGTCGCGTCCCAGGATCATTCCATTGCGGGGATCATTACGCTCGCCGGCCCCGGGGTTCCCGGCCCTCAATTGGCGCGCGAGCAGACGGAGGAAGCGGTAAATCGCGATCCGAATATCGCTCCGGCCGACCGGGAAAAAGAAATCGAAAAAGAACTTGCCGAACCGATGAGGCCGCGGGAGAGCTCGTTCCTCGCCATCGATCCGTTGGCCTATGCGGAGAAAGTCACTTGTCCGGCGCTGATATTACAGGGCGGAACGGACATCACGGTTCCTCTCCGTTCGGCGGAGAAACTTGCCTACGCCATGCGGGGAAACGGCAACACGGATGTCTCGGTGCGCGTCATTGCGGGCGTCAGTCATTCCTTTTTGCCCGATCCATTGGGCCCGAACTCGGGCTGGGTCTCCCTGCCGGCGTTCGAGACTTCGCCCGTGGTGCTGCAAACGATGACCGACTGGATCAAGTCCCGCTTCGAGTAGGATATTGCCGTCGCCCGGCAAGCCTTCAGGGATTCAGCATGCTTGCGATCTTGCTGAAGAACATCGTGTTCACATTGGCGCCCAGCGTATTGACCGCGCCCACGATGACGACGGAGAGAAATCCCGCGACCATGGCGTATTCGATTGCCGTCGCGCCGCTTGTGTCGGAGCCGAACGCGCTTACAGCAGATCGCGCAGCATCGGAATGAGCGGCAAATCGGCCGGCGGCATCGGATAGGAACCCAGATCGCGCGGACGCACCCATTTGATCGCCTGTCCCTCGCGGGCCGAAACGATCCCCTCCCAGCGCCGGCACAGAAAAAGCGGCATCAGCAACTGGAAATCCGGATAGGCGTGCGAGGCGAACGTGAACGGCGCCAGACACGGTTCCTTGACGTCGATCCCGAGCTCTTCCTTGAGCTCGCGGATCACCGTCTCTTCCGGCCGCTCGCCGGCTTCGATCTTTCCGCCTGGAAATTCCCATAGGCCCGCCATGCTTTTGCCCGGCGGCCGCTCGGCAATGAGCACGCGCCCGTCCGGATCGATCAGCGCGCAGGCCGCGACGAGAACCAGCTTTGTCTCGGCCATGCGTGCATCCCCATCATGAAACCGGCGCGTTAACGTGTCTTTAAATCAATCCTTCAACTTCGATACGATCCGTTGATCCGGATATATCCTTCGGTGAGGTCGCAGGTCCAAACCCGGGCCTTGCCGCGACCGAGGCCGAGATCGGCGCCGATGGCCACTTCCAGCCCCGAAACGGCGCGCGTGGCGGCCGCTTCGTCATAGCGTTCGGCACGCATGCCCTTTTCGGCCACGACCTGGCCGCCGAACGAAATGCACAACTTGTCCCGGTCGGCGGGCTCGCCTGCCTTGCCCACGGCCATCACCACGCGCCCCCAATTGGCGTCGGCGCCGGCGATCGCCGTTTTCACCAACGGCGAATTCGCGATCGACAACGCGATGCGGCGCGCGGACTCGTCGGATTCGGCACCCGTCACATCGACCCGGATCAGCTTCTGCGCGCCCTCGCCGTCGCGCACCACCTGCAGCGCGAGATCGAGCAGCACTTCGTCGAGCTTCCGGCGAAAATCGTTGAGACGCTTGTCGTTCGATTTCGCGATTGTTGGATGATGCGCGCCTTTGCCGGTGGCGAAGAGCAGAAGTGTGTCGCTGGTCGAGGTGTCGCTGTCGACCGTGATGGCGTTGAATGAACTCTTCACACCCGACGACAGCAGATCCTGCAATACGGGCGCCGGCAGATTGGCGTCGGTGAACACGAAGGCAAGCATCGTCGCCATATCGGGTGCGATCATGCCCGAGCCTTTGGCGATCCCGTTGATCGTCACCTTGTGGCCGTCGATCATGGCGGCGGCGGTCGCGAGCTTGGGATAGGTGTCGGTCGTCATGATCGCGTCCGCCGCCCCGCGCCAGCCTCCAGCCGCGCCGGACTGCGCCAGCGAACCCAGGATCCGGACGATGCGGCCGGCCGGAAGCGGTTCGCCGATGACGCCGGTGGACGCGAGATAAACATCGCGCGCATCGCAGCCCACGATCGCCGCGGCGGATTCGGCGACGGCGCGCGCGCCCTCCTCGCCCGCCTTGCCGGTGAAGGCATTGGCGTTGCCGCTATTGACCACAAGCGCGCGGGCCGTGCCGCGTTTGAGCTGCGCGCGGCACCACTCGACCGGCGCCGAGGATGTTTTGGACTTGGTGAACACGCCGGCGGCCTGCGTTCCGGGCGCCAAGACGACGAGCAGGACGTCTTCCCGCCCTTGGTAGCGCACGCCCGCGGCACCAGCCGCCAGGCGAACCCCCGCCAGAGGCGGCAGATTGGGAATGGATTTCGGCGCCAGAGGCGATTTGGCGGGCTGGGATGCCGCCTTCGCGGCGGCCGCGTTGCCCGGAGGCGGTCTGCGACCGGGGGACTTCTTCCGGGTTCCCGACACCACCGCTGCCCCCTTCGCCATGACGCGTCCCCGGTGCTGATCTGCCGCAGCGTGGCGGCCGCGCGGAATAGGCCGGATTCGCTTGAATTGACAAGGGGGAAGCCCGTTCTTATCTCTCCCGCGCGGTCAATCCGCCCGAAGGGCGGGTCGGCTCGCGCGCGTTCGCTGGGCTGTCACCCCGCGGGGCTAAATCGGCCGCCCGGCCTCACGAGGAACTTCATGCTCGGTTTCAGCGGTATTGCGCAACGATTCTTCGGCTCCTCCAACGAGCGCAAACTGCGCCCGTTCTGGAAGCGCGTGGCCGAGATCAACGAGCTGGAACCCACTTTCAAGCTCAAATCCGACGCCGAGCTGAAGGCGATGACGCCGGCGCTTCGGGAGCGGCTCAAGCAGGGCGAGAGCCTCGACGACATCCTGCCGGAAGCATTCGCCACCGTCCGCGAAGGCGCCATGCGCACTCTCGGCCAGCGCCATTTCGACGTGCAGCTGGTGGGCGGAATGGTCCTGCATGCGGGTCACATCGCCGAGATGAAGACCGGCGAAGGCAAGACGCTCGTCGCCACGCTCGCGGTCTATCTCAATGCGCTGGCCGGCGAAGGCGTCCATGTCGTCACCGTCAACGACTATCTCGCCAAGCGCGACTCCGAATGGATGGGACAGATCTACACGTTTCTCGGTCTCACGGTGGGTTGCATCGTGCACGGGCTTTCCGAGCAGCAACGGCGCGAAGCCTATGCCTGCGACGTGACCTACGGAACGAACAACGAATTCGGCTTCGATTATCTGCGCGATAACATGGCGCATACCCTCGCCGGAATGGTGCAGCGGTCGCACAGCTATTCCATCGTGGACGAAGTCGACTCCATCCTGATCGACGAGGCGCGTACGCCGCTCATCATCTCGGGCCCCACCGAAGACCAATCCGAAGTCTATCGGTCCGTCGATGCGCTGATGTCCAAGCTTGAAAAAAGCGATTACGAACTCGACGAAAAGCAGCGCTCCATCACGCTCACCGAAGCCGGCAACGAACACATGGTGGAGCTGCTGCGCGCGGCGGAGCTGCTGCCGACCGGCGATCTCTACGACATCGAAAACATCACCGTCGTCCATCACGTCAACCAGGCGCTGAAGGCCCACAAGCTGTTCCAGAAGGACCGCGAC